>JANLQB010000835.1:0-2495 GCA_031367565.1 Verrucomicrobiota bacterium | reverse complement strand
AATAGCTTTCCGGTGTGACAACGGAGGCGTCAGCGACGCTCTCCACGCTCTCTGAACACCACCGCGCCGTGGCTTTCCGCAAAGCGACGGCGCAGACATAGAAAGCAAATAAACATATGGGTAGCATTGCCTGGTTAATCCCGGTCGTGACCGTATTCGCGGAGGTAGTCTTCGCGATCCTGGTCGTCCTCGCCCTCGTCGGTGTGCGTTACATTCCGCACCGCCGTGTTGGCATTTTAGAGAAACTTTGGTCGCCCAGCGGCTCGCTCACGCAAGGGCGCATCCTCGCGCTCAAAGGCGAGGCGGGCTATCAAGCGCGCGTGCTGCGTGGCGGCCTCTACCTCGGCTATCCGTTCTGGATGTATCGCGTCCATGAGGAGCCGCTCGTCACCATTGCGGAAGGCCGCATCGGCTACGTGTATGCGCGCGATGGACTGCCACTCGGACAGTCCCAGACGCTCGGTGCCGTCGCGGATTGCAACGGGTTCCAAGACCCGGTCGCGTTCCTGACGAACGGTGGCCAGCGCGGTCGCCAGCGCGCGATTTTGCGCGAAGGCGTGTATGCCATCAACACGGCGCTCTTCGTCGTGATCACGGAACAATCCGTCCACGCTGGCCCAGTCAACCGCGCCGAGCGTGACCAGTGCAATTCGTGGCAGCAGGAAATCCTCGCCGCGCGCGGGTTCTCGCCCGTGCTCATCGGCTCCGCGTTTTATGCGCAGAGCGATGGCGACGCGGCGGCGCAAGTCGATGCCAGCACGCTCATGCCGCACGATCTCATCGGCATCGTGACCATTCACGACGGCCCGACTTTGGAGCCCGGTGAATTCATCGCGCCGCAAGTCGGCTCCGCCGAAACGAGCGCGCATAATTACTTCCAGGACCCCGAGGCGTTCCTCGCGCTCGGTGGTCGTCGCGGCAAACAACTGCAAGTGCTCACGGACGGTACGTTCTTCATCAACCGCTGGTTTGCGACCATCGAGCTTCAGCCGAAAACGATGATCCCGATCGGCTACGTCGGCGTCGTCATTTCCTACTACGGCGCGAGCGGTGAAGACGTGACCGGTGCGCAATTCCGCTACGGCGAACAAGTCGAAGCGGGCCGGCGCGGTGTGTGGCGTGAAGCCCTCGCACCCGGCAAATACGCGCTCAATCCGTATGCGCTGAAAGTCGAACTCGTGCCGACCGTGAACTTCGTGCTCCGCTGGATCAGCGGCCAGACCGAGGCGCATCGCTACGACGAAGCGCTCACGAGCATCCCGCTCATCACCGCCGATGGCTACGAGCCGCTGCTCCCGCTCTCGCTCGTGCTGCACATTGATTACGAAAAAGCCCCGCGCGTTGTGCAGCGTTTTGGTGACGTGCGCCGGCTCATCACGCAGACCCTCGACCCAATCCTTACCGCGTATTTCCGCGACGTCGCGCAGAGCAGCAACATGCTCGAGCTACTCACGCACCGTGAAGAAATCCAACGCCGTGCGACCGAAGCGCTCGGTCGCCGGTTTCAGGATTTCGACATCAACTGCGTCGCCGTCCTCATCGGTCGCCCCGAAACCGCACTCCTCAAGCCCGGCCAGGACGACCCGATCGACCGTCTCTTCGACCAGCTCCGCCAACGTCGTCTCGCCGAGGAGCAAAAGGAGACGTTTGCCAAACAGCAAGAGGCCGCCGTGCAACTCAAGGCGCTGAACCATGTGCAGGCCGAAGCCGAGCGGCAAACTCAGCTCACGCAAACGCGCGTCGAAATCGAAATCGCGGGCAACCGCGGCGCGGCGCAACTCGCCGAAGCCAGTCAGCTCGCGAAACGTGAAATCGCCATCGCGGAGGGCCGCGCCCGCGCGAGCGAACTCGAAGGCCAGGGTGAAGCCGCGAAGATCGCGCAAGTCGGCGAAGCCGAAGCGAACGTGAGCCGCCAGAAGATCGAAGCCTTCACCGACCCGCGTCTCTACGCGCTGAACCTCATCGGCGCGCAACTCGCCAACAGCAAACAACCGCTCGTCCCCGAGCGCGTCGTCCTGCTCGGCGGAAGTGGCGACAGCGTAGGCGGAGCACCCGGCAGCGGAGAAGTCGGCATCTTCCAGGCCATCATGCAAATGCTCGCCGCCTGGCAGCACATGGCCGAGCCGCCCGCGCCGGTAAAAACCGAACCGCCGCGCGACCTCGCCACGTAAGAAAAATCCCCAAGCGCCGCAGCGTCCGACCCGCTGCGGTGCTTCGCTTTGAAAGCAACCCATGTCATCCTGCGCGCAGCGAAGGACCTCTCATTATTTTCTTCTTCACCAGCGCGGTGAATGAATTGCCAGCGTTTCGCGGTATTGAAGAAGGATGCGAGAGATTCTTCGTTCCGCTCAGAATGACCGCCTGAAAGAACCGCCTTTTTCACTCCATGAATCCTCCGCCCGACGAAGCCGCGATCTTCGCGCTCGAACGCCCGCAGCCCGCGCTGTGGAAGCTCTACCTCATCCGTAGTATCCTCAGCGGCCCCGCGTTTTTCA
>JANLQB010000828.1:0-1586 GCA_031367565.1 Verrucomicrobiota bacterium | reverse complement strand
AATCTCCACCCACTCCGCCCGCGTCATGCCCAGCCGCAGCTTTTCCGCCTCTTTGCTCACCTCGAAATAATCCACCGCCAGACCGGAGCTGAGGATGATCTGATTCATCCCGTGCATCGTCGCCCCGCGGAAGCCGAACTGCTTCGCGAACGCCGTCAGCGGCGCGGTCGCGGAGTAAGTCGAGACGCACAGTACGAGCGTGTATTTTTTGTAAACGTCCTCCACCAAATCAATCTCCCGCCCATCCGTGGCGAAGCCCTTCTCCGGCAGATCGAGATTGCTGCCGCCCGTGATCGCGTAGGCGAACATCTCGCCCCCTTCGAGGCCGAGATCCGCCATCGTCCCGTGGCGCAGCCCTTGATAGACCACGTCGTGCGCGTGGCGCTGGATGGAAAGATCAGGGTTTTGCAGAAAGCGGAATCCTTCGATTTCTTTCGGGTTTTCGAGATCGATGAGCACGCACACGCGCTCGCCCGGTTGCGGGTCGAAAACCGTGCGCAGCAAACGCGTGAGGCTGAATGGCGGAAACTGGCGGGTGCGCGGGGCGGCGGATGGTACGATGGCGGCGTTCATAGTTTGGTTTTCGGTTTGGAGACTCTTGGCGAGCGCGTATTCCTTACGCCTCACCGATGCGGATTGTTGCACCAATCCGTGTGGGTTCCGCAAATGATTTGGCAGACAAAATCCCGCACCTTCGACCCCACCCAGATGTGCGTTCATTCAGCCTCGGCAGCGTCGCCACGATCTTCATCGTCTCCATGCTCACCCGCACCATACACGCAGTAAAAAATGTCCTCCTTCGTCACCTTCGCTCCCGCTGCACTCTGGGCGCATTCCTTTCCTCGCTACACCGCCTTCTCCGCGTAAAGATACTTCTGGAATCCGGCGAAGACTTTGGTGATTTCCTCCGGCTTGCCGCCGAGGTCGGCGACGGCGTCGGTGATGGAGTCGTGATACTTCAAACGGAGTAACGGGTTCAGTTTGCTTTGTTCCAATTCCTCCACGCCTTCGGTGACGTAATGCTGGAGGACGAAATCCAGAAAGGCCTGCTGCTTGGCGTTGAATAGGGAATTGATATGCACCCGCGCATGGTCGGCGCGCTCCGCCCGCGTGACGGGCGGCAGCAGATAGGCCACGTAGGCCAGCACGTCGAAGAGGTCGCTCTTCTCGGCATTGATGAGCTGTTGCATGGCAATCAGCTTGTCGTGGCCGAAATCTTTGTCGGCCAGACCTTGCAGGAGCTTGGCCCGCGTGTCGGGGGCGCTCCAGAGGGCGCGGAGTTCGGCTTCGCTCTGGAAGAAGTCGGGCAGCTTGCCGAAGAGCAGCTCCATGAATTGCTGCGCGGACATCGGCGTGCCGTCGGGATGCCAGAATGTCGTCATCATCATGTGCTGGATGGTGCGTTCTTTGCCGTCGGCGAGTTTCACTTTCACTTTCTTCTTTTTCTGGCAGCCACAATTGATCTGGCCGCAGACGGGGCACGGCTCTTTCGGACATTCGCAGGGTGACTTGCCGCACTTGGCGCAGGGCTTGGGCGGCGTCACTTCGCAGGCGCAGGGATTCTGCCTGCACTTCGGGCACGGCTC
>JANLQB010000823.1:0-7674 GCA_031367565.1 Verrucomicrobiota bacterium | reverse complement strand
AGATCGAGAAAAAACATCTTCCGGTCAATCGTCACCTTTTCAGACGCGATTGGATCAGAGCCCATTCTTTCACCTGGATTGTCATTCATCATATTCAAACAACTGCTGTTTATTAACGCCGCCAAACCCCGTTGGTTTGGCAAAAGCGAATCCAACGATTACGGAATTTTTTTTAGGGCGCAATGGTTAATGACATCAAACTTCCGACATTCTTGAGCGGAAATCAGGCGAGCCCAACGGCCCGCCGCACCCGATCCATGGTGGCTTCTGCGATCGTCCGCGCGCGAATCGCCCCGTCTTTTAACACGTCATCCACATAAGCGGAGTCGCGTTCCAATTCCGCCCGCCGCGCCCGCGCGGCCGCGAAATATTCCCACACCGCGCCGAAGAGCCGTTTCTTAAAATCGCCGTAGCCAATCCCTCCCGCGCGAAAGTCCGACTCCATTTGTGTCACGTCCGATTCTGTCGCGAACAGTCGATACATGCTGACGATCGTCGAAGTCGCGGGATCTTTCGGCGCTTCGACCGGCGTGGAGTCCGTCGTGATACCCATGATCTTTTTCCGCAGCGACTTTTCCTCTTCAAAAAGCGCGATCGTGTTGTTGTAACTCTTGCTCATCTTCTGCCCGTCGAGCCCGGGGATCGTCGCGACGGTGGGCAAAATGCTCGCCTCGGGAATCACGAACACGTCGCCGTAAATCGCGTTCATCTTCGCCGCGATGTCGCGCGTCATCTCGACGTGCTGCTTCTGATCGCGCCCAACCGGGACGACGGTCGAGTCGTAGAGGAGAATGTCCGCCGCCATTAGCACCGGATACGCAAAGAGCCCGTGCGACGGCACCTTTTCTTTTGCGACGTGATCCTTGTAAGCATTTGCGTTTTCCAGCATCGGCATCGGCGTCACGCAGCTCAGCAACCACGCGAGTTCCGTGTGCTCCGGCACCTCGCTCTGGCGAAAAAGGACCGCGCGTTGCGGATCGAGCCCGCACGCCAAAAAATCCAGCGACACCCCGCGCGTGAACGCCCGCAGCGCCGCAGGATCGCGCACGGTCGTGAGCGCGTGATAGTCCGCGATAAAATAAAACGCCTCGCCGTGTTCCTGCCACTCGATCGCCGGCTTCATCATGCCGAAAAAATTTCCGATGTGCGGGGCGCCCGTGGGTTTGATGCCGGAGAGGATGCGAGGCTTAGGCATGGTGAAATAGAGAGCGCGCACCTTTTGCGGACGCGCCGGGAGTGTCAAGGCGCACCGCGCTTGACTTGTTCCTCTCCTTTTCCGCCAATACGCGAATGAAACACCTCTTCCCCAGCCTCGCTCTCGCGGCGCTTTTCACCGTCTCATCCCTCCACGCCGCCCCGTTCCCCGATGACCAAAAAGTCGGCGGATTCGCGGTCGGCTGCCAAGCTTACTCGTTCAATCGCTTCAGCCTTTTCGAGGCGATCGAGAAGACGGCATCGACGGGCGCGAAAGTGATCGAGTTTTTTCCCGGCCAAAAACTTTCCAAAGAGGAGCCCGATGTGAAATTTGGCCACGAGGCGACGCCAGAGGTTTGGGAAAAGGTGAAGGCGAAGCTGAAAGAGTCGGGACTCACGCCGGTCGCGTATGGCGTCGTCGGTTTGTCGAAGGACGAGGCGGCTTCGCGCAAGGTGTTCGCGTTTGCGAAATTCTTCGGCATTCGCGTCATCAATACCGAGTCGGTCGATGCGATCGACACGTTTGAAAAGCTCGTGAAGGAATACGACATCATGGTCGGGTTTCACGATCATCCGAAGCGTCCGGACGACGCGAGTTACAAGATGTGGGACCCGAACTACATCCTGTCCGTCGTGAAAGATCGCGACCCGCGCATTGGCGCGTGCGCCGACATCGGACACTGGGTGCGCAGCGGGCTCGTGCCGGTCGAGTGCGTGAAGATTTTGAAAGGCCACATCGTGAGCAGCCACATGAAGGACCTGCACGCGCCGCTACCGAGCGGGCACGACGTGCATTGGGGCAAAGGCGTGAGCGGCGTGAAAGCCGTGCTCGACGAATATAAAGCGCAGGGTTTCGAGGGGCCGATCTCGGTCGAATACGAATACAACTGGGACAACAACGTCGTGGACGCTGCGGCCTGCATCGGCTTCGTGCGCGGTTACGGCGAGAAGAAGTAGCGCCTGAGGCGCTTCCGCAGCGGTGTGCTCCCAAATCGTGGGACGCACACCGCTCCATGGCGTTACCCCGGGCCGCGGCGCAGGAGATCGCGGGCGTGGTCGAGGAGGATGTATTCGTCCTTTTTGGGCCAGAGATTTTCTTCGGCTTGCAAAACCGCGACGCGGATATCGCAGGGCGTCGTGGCGGGGAATTCGGTGACGAGACTTGCGACGAGCGAATCGGTTTGGGATTTCCGCAAGACGCGCTCGCCCGGCGTGCCTGATTCGGTGGTGGCATTAGGTGTCATGGTTTTTATGGAAAGCATGACCCGTGCGCGGCCGGAATGGCCTCGCAATTTTGCTGGACGGCGATTTTCCTTACGATTCCCCGGCCTGTTCGGCGGGGTCCAGCGGGGCAAAAAGGATGTCGAGTTTGCGGCTGCCGGAGGCGATTAGCTCCAGCATCCGGCTTTTCGCGGGCCACCAATCGCTGCAACCGACGCCTTCGAGCGTGAGCTTCGCTTCTTCAAAAAGGCCGAGTTCGCGTTGCGCTTCGGCGCGGAAGAGGAGCAGGTCTTCTTCGCCGTTCGTCATCATTTCGATGATGCGGTGGATGTTGGCGATGGCGTCGGGATCGGTGACGTGGCCGATCGGCGCGTCGTCGAAGCGGAACGGATCATTCCCGCGCCACCAGCGGAGGACGCGCAGTTCCATTTCCAAATCGGGCGTGGGGGCAAATCCGGCGGCGATGGCCTCGGCGACTCCGGCTTCGTCGAGCGGTTCGAGGTGCGGCGCGTCTTTCCATGCGGCTTGTTCAGGGCTCGCGATTTCCGGCGGGGGTGCGTATCCGAGTTGTCCGGCTTCCCACGTCCAGAAGATTTTCTGGCAAGCAGGGCAGCGCGTGATGCGCGGCGGTTTCGGCATCATCGGGGCATCCTGCCAGCCGTCGGACCAGGTGACGGCTCCGCGCAGGTCGGCGGATTCCACGGTGAAAATCTTCCCGAGCGCTTTGCAGTGCGGACAGGTGACGACGAGGTCGGGGCCGGCAATCATTGGGCCGAAAGGCGCGGGCTCAGCGCGAGATGTCCGACTGGCCGAGAATGGTGAATTGCTCGGACTGAAGGACGGAGATCGCGCATTCGTTGTCCTCGACGTGCAAGGCGAGGGCGGTGCGACCGCGCGGGCGATTCAGGAGCGCAGAGGTGCCGAAGATATTGCACTCGGCGGCGAGCAGCGCGGCGAGCAGGCGGCCCAGTTCATTCGCACCGTCGCGGAGTTCGACGACGACCAGTTCGCAGACGGAAAATGCGACCGCACTTTCCAGGAAAAGCGTCTGCACGCTCTCGGGATCACTCACAACGATGCGGACGATCGCGGTGTCGGCGGAGTCTTGCACATTCACCGCGAGCACGACGATGTGGTGCTCGTTTAAGAGGCGGACGACGTGGAGCAGTGCGCCGACTTTGTTCGGCAGGAAAACGGAGAATTGAGTGACGCGCGGGCTTCCGCGTTTTTCCGTGGTCTTGGCTTCAGCGGGCATTCGTTATTTGTAGGAGTAAAGCAGGCAAAACGAGGTAGCCGCGCCTTCCACGACTTCCACTTTCACGAGATAGGGGCCGCTGATCGCAGGCGAAAATCCCGCAGCCGCCGAGGCTCCGTCGAGATACGGCTCGTAGGCGACCGGTTTGCCGGTTTCATCGAAAACGGTGACGGCGACTTTCTTCGCCTTGTCCGTCGCGCCGAGGGAAAACCAGTATTCGTTTCCGGCGAAAAGATTCACCTGAATGACCGACGATTTGCCCGGCGCGAAGGAGCCCATCCAGTGCCCGTCGCGCAGCTTGAAGCCGTCATTGGAAAAGGCGCCCGCGAGATCAAGGGCGACCTTGCGTGCGTTGACTTGATCGTCGGTTTCCTCAGCGGCGAACGCCGACCCGATGGCCAGCGCGGCGGTGAGCAGCAGGGTGAAAAGTGGGCGCTTCATTTGGATTCTTTGCGGGAGAACTCTTTCATGAGGTCAGAGATCACCTTGTTGAGATTTTTAACGGCATCCTGGGTCGGTGCGGCGCTGGTGGGGAACGAGACGGCGGCTTCGATTTCCTTCAGCCTGGCCTGCACTTTCTTCACGCTGTTTTCGGATTTCGTCTTCTCCGGCATCGCCTCGAGCTTCGAGCCGAGAAAACTCACAATGCCCGGCTGGCGCAAAAGTTTCGCCCCGGCCTCGGTGTAATGTTCGCCGATCCAACTGCTCAGCACTTCCGTCCCGCGCAGCCAGCCGCCGAGCGTCACGAGCGTCACGAGATCGGCGTCTTTGTTGTGCTCCATCGCGTCCTTCACTTCGTTCTGCGTCGCCTCGAGTTCTTCCTTCAGCACGTCCCACTGTTTGCTGTCGGCGAATTCCGTGAGGCTCTTGCCGCGATCGAGGATTTCCTTGCTCACGCCGAGGCTTTTTCCGAGCGCAAGAATGTCTTTGCCGAGATTTTTCACCTGCTGCGCGTCCTCCGCCTCCACCGCGATGTAGCCATCCGCGATTAAGCCCCCGAGATTCAGCGCCATCTTGGTGCGACTCGGGTCGCTGGTCGCGATCGGCGCGCGAAATTTCGCGGACCAATCCATTTTCCCGAGCTTGTTCAGCGCGGCAAGCCCGAGCTTGTTCAGCGCGGCAAGCAGTTCGCCTGGCGTCGGGATGGAAAGCGCGTCGATTTTGCCAGCGCCCGCGATTTCCTCCGCCGTGAGCGGAGCCGTCGCGGCGACTTGCGTGGAAGCCTCCTGGCTGACCGCAAAGGCTGATAGACACAACATGGCGAGCCCACCGGTGAGCGTGCGTGAACGGAACATATGTGCGGACGTTACGCGAAACGCGGGCGGCTTGTCATCCGGCATTTTCGAGGCGGCGTGGGAGCGGGAGCGATTGGTATTCACGATTGCAGTGGGTGCGAAGATGCCTCTAGTCTCCCACGCCATGAAAGCCAAGGTCATCGTGTCGCCGAAACAAAACATCCTCGATCCACAGGGAGTCGCCGTGCGCGATGCCATCCGTCACCACGGAGTTTCCGGGATTGCGAGTGTGCGGGTGGGGAAATTTATCGAGCT
Organism: Verrucomicrobiota bacterium; assembly: GCA_031367565.1. GTDB lineage: Bacteria > Verrucomicrobiota > Verrucomicrobiia > Chthoniobacterales > Chthoniobacteraceae > JANLQB01. The sequence continues at coordinate 2,454 of JANLQB010000823.1, read as the reverse complement.
GGAATTGAATGGTCCCGTTGAAGAAAGCGCGCTGCACGAGATTTGCCGCGATCTGCTTTCAAATCCGGTCGTGGAGGATTACCGGCTGGAAATTCAAAACTGATCGGCGCCCGAGTTTTTCCATGAAAGCTGCCATCATCCGCTTCCCCGGCTCGAACTGCGACCAAGACTGCCACCTCGCGCTCCGCGAAATGGGGGTCGAAGTCGATTACGTCTGGCACAAGGACACGAGCGTCGCCGGATACGATCTCATCGCGCTGCCCGGCGGATTTTCCTACGGCGACTATCTCCGCTGCGGAGCCATCGCCCGCTTTTCGCCGATCATGCAGTCGGTGAAAGAAGCTGCGGCTGCCGGGACGTTCGTCCTCGGCATTTGCAACGGCTTCCAAATCCTCTGCGAAGCCGGCCTGCTCCCTGGCGCGCTCATTCGAAATCGCTCGCTGCATTTCATCTGCGAGCACGTCCGTGTCCGCGTGGAAAACAGCGCAACTGCCTGGACCAGCGCCGCCACGCAGGGCCAAGTCTTGCGCATCCCGATCGCCCACGGCGAAGGCAGCTACACCGCCGATCCCGCGACCTTGGCGCAGCTTAATAGCAACCGCCAAATCCTCCTCCGCTACACCGACGAAAGCGGCGAAGCGACGGACGCCGCGAACCCGAATGGTGCCGCCGAAAACATCGCCGGAATCTGCAACGCGGCGGGCAACGTCTTCGGCCTCATGCCCCACCCCGAGCGCGCCTGCGATCCGCGCCTCGGCAGCCGCGATGGACGCGTGATCTTCGAGTCCATCCTCGCGAAACTCGGCGCGCGGAAAGCGGCCTGATTTTTAGGAGGCGATTCGCCTTTCAGACGGCGTTCCCGTTACAGGAATGTTACACCGCCCACCTTGCCGCTCGGTGGGCGGCACTTACACTGCGGAGTCTCGAATATGACTAAATCCGCCAACAAAAAAATCCTCGTCGCTGATGATGAGGTGGACGTGCTGAATCTCGTCGCGCTGAATCTCAAGGCCGCAGGCTACAATGTCATCAAAGCCGAAGACGGCCCGAGTGCCTTGGAAATGGCGCGCACTTCTTTGCCCGCGCTCATCGTGCTGGATCTCATGCTTCCCGGCATGCCCGGCCTCGAAGTCTGCAAAATCCTCAAGGGCGAATCCGCGACGAAGCTGATCCCGATCATCATGCTAACCGCGAAAGCCGAGGAAGTGGACCGCATCGTCGGCCTCGAACTCGGCGCGGACGATTACCTCACAAAACCTTTCAGCCCGCGCGAACTCGTGCTCCGCGTCAAGTCCGTCATCCGCCGCCTCGACACCGCCGGGCCGGTCGATAACACGATCAAAATTGGCGACATCCAGGTCGATCGTTCGCGCTACGAAGTCCTCGTGAAGGGCAAGCAACTCGACTTCACCGCCACCGAATTCAAACTCCTCGCGCTCCTCATGGAACGGCGCGGACGCGTGCAGAGCCGCGATACTTTACTGAACGACGTGTGGGGCTACGAAAACATCATCGACACCCGCACCGTCGATACCCACATCCGCCGGCTGCGCGAGAAGCTCGGGAAATCGTCGGACTGCATCGAGACCGTGCGCGGCTTCGGCTATCGGATCGCGGAAGCCGGGCGATGACCGAAGAGGGGTGGATCGTTGCGGGCATCGTCGGCGTCGTCGGCGGTGGCCTGTGGGTATGGCAAAAACGACGCGTCGCCGAGGACTGGCGGCGCATCAAACTGGCCGTCTCGCAACTCAGCGGCGGAGGCGACGTGCAGCCGCCGGAGTTTCACGATCAGCCGCGCTTCGGCGGTTTGATGGAAGATTTCCTGCACATGATGCGGCATCAGCGCGAAGAGCGTGACCGTCTTCAAAACGAAGCCGTGAACCAGCAGACGATCCTGCAAAGCATGGACGAGGGAGTGATGGTCGTGGACTCGAAACACATGATCCGTTTCGTGAATCCGGCGTTCAAAACCATCCTCACCGTAGAGTCGGAGCCGATCGGAGAAACGGTCTTGGCCACGCTGAAAGACGACGATTTCGATGAAATCATCTCCGCCGTTTTGCGGACGGGCGCGGTCCAGGAGCGGGAGATTTCACCCAATGGCGGGCGGCCCGTGCGGCACTTCGCCGTCAGCGCCATGCCGCTCCGCGAGGCAAAGGGGAATCCCGGCGTCGTGATGATCCTGCGCGACGTGACGCGGCTGCGGCAGCTCGAAGATGTGCGCAAGGAATTCGTCGCAAACGTCTCGCACGAACTGCGCACGCCGCTCTCCATTTTCCAGGGTTACACCGAGACGCTCATCGACAATCCCGAGCTACCGCCCGAGGACACGCGACCCATGCTGGAAATCATGCGCAAACACTCGCGCCGCCTGAACGCGCTCGTGGAAGATTTGCTCATCCTCGCGCGGTTGGAATCGCGCGATGAAAAACTGCACCTCGCGCCGCTCGACGT
>JANLQB010000814.1:0-5167 GCA_031367565.1 Verrucomicrobiota bacterium | reverse complement strand
CGGAAATTTCTCGCGGGCGTCGAGGCGCAGTTCGACTCGGAAGCGGTTTACTCGAACATCAAGGCGGCGGTCGGCGAGCAAGGCGTGATCTTCTGCGGCTCGTCGGACGGGCTGCGCGATCACCCGGAGATTTTCAAAAAGTGGTTCGGGAAAGTGATCCCGACGGGCGACAACAAATTCAGCGCGCTCAACAGCGCGGTGTTCAGCGGCGGATCGTTCATCTACGTGCCGCCCGGCGTGAAGGTGAAGCATCCGCTGCAAGCGTATTTCCGCATCAACGCGGAGAACTTCGGGCAGTTCGAGCGCACGCTCATCATCGCGGATGAAGGCAGCGAGGTCATGTATATGGAAGGCTGCACCGCGCCGAAATTCGAGACGGCCACGCTGCATTCGGCGGTCGTCGAACTCGTCGCGATGAAGGGCGCGAAAATTCAATACATCACGGTCCAGAACTGGTCGCAGAACGTCTTCAACCTCGTGACCAAACGCGCCATCGCGCACGAGGAAGCCGAGGTGAAATGGATCGATTGCAACATCGGCTCGCGGCTCACGATGAAATATCCGGGCGTCGTTTTGAAAGGCCGCAAGGCGCGCGGAGAAGTGATCTCGATCGCGCTCGCGGGCGACGGGCAGCATCAGGACACCGGGGCGAAAATGATCCACGCAGCGGACGACACGACCTCGAACATCGTCTCGAAATCCATCTCGCTCGGCTCCGGTCGCTCGACGTATCGCGGCCTCGTCCACATTCCAAAGCACCTCAAAGGCTGCAAGAACAACACCGAGTGCGACGCGCTGCTCATCAACCCGACTTCGCGCACCGACACGTATCCCGCGATCAGCGTCCGTGGCACCGGCAACTCCAGCCAGCACGAGGCCAGCGTCTCGCAGATTTCCGCGGAGCAAATCTTCTACATGCAGCAGCGCGGCCTCACGAAAGCGCAGGCGATGAGCCTTTCGGTGAACGGCTTCGTCAACGATCTCGTGCGCCAGTTCCCGATGGAATACAGCGTCGAGCTGAAGCGGCTCATCGACCTCGAAATGGAAGGGAGCGTCGGCTGAACCATGAGCACTGCGATTTTGGAATCTGAAGAGACTCTCACTGCCAGCGGCGTGCCGATCTTGAGCGCGGGTGCGGCGACGCCGGAGCAGGCGGAGGCTTGGGAAAAGTTCGGCGCAATCGCGATGCCGGTGCGCACGGATGAAAACTGGCGCTTTGCGAACGTGAAGGATCTCGATCTTTCACGCTACATCCGCGCGCGGCCGCTCGGCGATGCGACGAGTGACGATTTGCTCGCGCGGTCGCGCGGCCTCTCGGAAGTCGCTGGCCGGATGGTTTTCGCGAATGATCAGCTTCTCTCGCATGAAGTTCTTTCGGGTTCGCTGAAACAGAAAGGCGTGATCTGGCTACCGCTCGATCAAGCACTGGCCGAACATCCCGAGCTGTTTCGGAAACATTTCATGCGCGAGGGAGCGATCCTCGGTGGGCAGAAATTCGCCGCGCTGCACGCGTCGCAAGTGCGCGCCGGGACTTTTCTTTTCGTCCCGCGCGGCGTGGAGATTGATCTGCCGGTGGAGGCATTTCATTGGAAGCACGGCGCGAATGCGTCGGTCTTCCCGCACACGCTCATCATCGCGGAAGACATGGCGAAAGTGACCGTCGTCGATCACTACGAGAGCGCCGACTTGTCCGCGCCTGGACTGGCCTGTGCGGTGAACGATCTGTGGCTCGGTGCAGGCGCGCAGGTCACTTACGTCTGCTCACAAAACTGGAGCGGTGAGACGCTCGCCTTCCAAATCAACTCCACCGTCGTCGGTCGCGACGCGCACTCGAAATCGCTCTTCGCGCAACTCGGCTCGCGTCATCTGCGTAGCGAAAGCGTGAGCCATTTACGCGGGCAGGGCGGGCACAGCGACATGCTTGCCGTCACCGTCGCGGACGCTGCGCAGGAGATGGATGCGCGGACTTTCCAGATTCACGAAGCGCCGAACACCGCCAGTGATCTGCTTTACAAAAACTCGCTCGACGACACGGCGCGTACGATTTTTTCGGGTCTCATCCGCGTAAATCCCGGGGCGCACAAAACCGACGCCTACCAGAAAGTGCGCAACCTTCTCCTCAGCGACGACGCTGAGGCGAACAGCGCGCCCGGCCTCGAAATCGAGGCGGACGACGTGCGCTGCTCGCACGGCGCGACGAGCGGCCAGATCGATTACGAGGAATTGTTCTATCTCATGTCGCGCGGCATTTCGCGGAAGGAATCGCAGAAGCTCGTCGTCTTCGGATTTCTCCAGGAAGCGATCGACCGCATCGGCAACGAAGCCATCGCGGCTCGGCTCGGCGATTTGGTCCACGCCAAGTTCGACGCGAAGCGCCACTGAGCGCGTGCATCTAAACTTGTCGTTTTCGGACCGGCTGCTCGTGAAAATCGCGGGCCTCTCGCTGCTGATCGCGATCTTTGCCTTGGGCTTTTGGGCGGGGCGCCGCTCGATGAAACCGAGCGGCGCGAGCGAGGCGATGGCGAAGATCGAGACGGCGCGCGTGCAGGCGATTGAGGCGGCGGCGGCGCCGCCAGCGGGAGGGCCTCCGCCGATGTCCGGCGCGAATCGTTTGAAGGCATTCAAGACGACGTTGCGCGAGGCGGCGGAGAAATTAAGCGGCGACGAACGCAAGCCGCTGCTTGCCGCGCGGGAAGTCGTGGGGCGCATCCAGCCGCAGATGGCGGAGTATGAGACAACGCTGAAGGCGCTGGCCGACGCGCGTTATGTCGCGCCGGCATCCATCAAAACGCAGGACGATTTGAAAGCGCGCAAATCGCTGGTGAAGCGGTTCAACGAATCGAATGAGGCGCTCATCCACTACTTTGAAAATGCGGAACTCGACTACCGCGCGGAACTCGACAAGCTCGGCGTTGCCGAGGAGTTAAAGCAGGGCGTGCTCGAAGGATTTCGGCGCGGGGGCAACTTCGATTTGAATTTGAAAATCCATGAATCGAACCGCCAGCTCGCCGCGTCGATGCAGGAAATGCTCAAGCTTCTGGATCGCGAATGGACTTCGTGGCGGACGGACGAGCGCGGCGTAGTGATCTTCGATCACGAAGACGCGGTGAAGGAATTCGAGACGCTGCAAGGCGAACTCACGGCCGCCGCCGCGCGGCACGATGGGGCGGAGAAAAAACTCATCGAACGCGCGGCAAAGAGCCAGAAGCCATGAAAATCTCTCTCGCCTACGGTCGCGGACATCTCGACATCGAAGTGCCCGATGACGCCACGATCATCGAGCCCACGCCGCAGCCTGGTCTGGCGGATGAACGCGCCGCGCTTCTCGCCGCGCTCGATCACCCGATCGCCGCGAACCCGCTTTCCCACAGCATCTCGCCGACATCGCGCATCTGCATTGTCCACACCGACATCACGCGCGCCACGCCGAATGACCGCCTCATCCCGTGGCTGCTCGCGTATTTGGAAAACGCGGGGGCGGTGCGCGAAAACATCACGCTGCTCAATGGTACCGGCACGCATCGGCCCAACACGCGCGCGGAACTCGAAGCGATGCTCACGCCCGAGGTTGTCGCGGATTACCGCTGCGTAAATCATCTCTGCGAAGATGCGACATCGCATGTGCAATTTGGGGTCACCGCGTCCGGCGCACCGGCTCTTATCGACCGCACGCTGGTCGAGGCAGACGTGCGCATCATCACCGGATTCATCGAGCCGCATTTCTTCGCCGGATTCAGCGGCGGGCCGAAAGGCATCATGCCCGGCGTCGCCGCGCTGGAGACGGTGATGAGCAATCACGGCGTGAGCCACATCGGCGATCCGCACGCAGCGTTTGGCATCACCGAAGGCAATCCGATCTGGGAAGAAATGCGCGACATCGCGCTGCGTATCGGCCCGAGTTTTCTCCTGAACGTCGCGCTTAACGAACAGCGCCACATCACCGGAATTTTCGCCGGGGACCTCCTCGCCGCGCACCGCGCCGGCATCGAATTCGTCCGCGCCTCCGCCATGCAAAAAGTGGACGAGCCCTTCGACATCGTGCTCACCACGAACAGCGGTTACCCGCTCGATATGAATCTTTACCAGGCCGTGAAAGGCATCGCGGCCGCTGCGCGCATCGTGAAAGACGGCGGCCACATCCTCCTCGCCGCCGAGTGCGCCGAAGGCACGCCCGCCGGCAGCCCGCACGATCGCCTCCTCCGCAGCGTGGCCGATGGCGAAGAACTCCTGGCCCGACTCGCCGAGCCCGGCTTCGTCCGCGCCGAGCAGTGGCAAAGCCAGATCCAGGCGCTCATCCAGCGCCGCGCCGCGATCCACATCTACAGCCCGCTGCCGGATGAAACGATCCGCGCGGCGCACCTGCTTCCCTGCCCTGACATCGCTGCCTTTCTCGCGGAACAGCCCGCCGCGCGCATCGCGGTGCTGCCGCAAGGGCCGCTCACGATTCCCTATCTCGCGTAGCTGAAAATCACGCGTGCGTTTGCCGCGCCCGATCATCGCGCGATGCACGAGCCAGTCCACCCACGCGTAAAAATCCGTCATCACCCGGTGCAACTCGGTGGGCGACATGCCGTGATTCCAGTGCGTGCTGCGGATTCGAAGGTGCGGGCGCGGTTAGATTCGGTGTGCTCATGGGGTCGTGTTTCATTTTTTCAACGAACGGCCGACCGCACAAAGGGCACGCCGATGCGTCCCCATAAAAATTTTCTGCGAACTGGAGAAGTGCCGCTATCTCTCGGCGAAGCTCGGGGAAGCGGTGGCGAGCGCTTTTTCGATCATCGTCTCGATCGGGCCGGTGCCGCGGGCGGCGCGCGCGAGGTTCAAGCCGACGCCTGCAAACGAGGCGAGCGCGAGCAGGACGCACAGGATCTGCATCGCGCGGCGTCCGCGCTGGCGGACGGCCATCACGCACGCGAGAAGGCCGATCGCGGCGAGCGCCGGCGTACTACTGAGGAGGCTCATGAGAGCGGCCAAAGTGTGCGGCGTCAGCGCGAGCGCAGGCTGGGCCATGCCCGCAAAGCGATAGGCCGCGTAGGCGAGGGCGAAGCTGACCGCGAGGCTGGCGGCGAGCGAGGGGCGCACTATCCACCACGGCAAATCCGTGGCATTCGTCATCCGGGAGGAACCGTTCATCTTTTCGGTTGTTGGATTTTCGATTGTTGTCATG
>JANLQB010000810.1:0-5791 GCA_031367565.1 Verrucomicrobiota bacterium | reverse complement strand
TCGTCGATGGGAATGTGCAGGTCGGCACCTCGCGCGACCTTTTTCAGTGTCGCTGGATCGTTGTCGAGTTTCCCGTGAACGAGCTTGTCGTCTATGTCGCTGACTTGAAGCCAGAGATACTCCCCCTTGTCACCCTCAAGGATGCGGCCTTTGACCGCAAAGTATTGGTCCTTGCCGCGTTCTTTGAATGCGCGCAGAAACTCCGGCCAGTGCTCGTCTGCCTCCGCTTGCGCCGCGATGAGCTGCGGGTCGTCGCTGCTGATGGTGACCTTGCCACCCTCAGCGGCAGCCACGCCTGCGGGATACAGATCCTGGAGCGGGTCTTCGCTTTTGAGATGACCTAGAAGAGTCGCGTCACTGAGGTGAAACTGGTCGGTGTCCGGGCTGTAAACAGCGAGAGTGTCTTTTCTCACCAGTTGCTCGAGGATCAGACCGATTTGCTGATAGACTTTGCGAAGGTCTGCCTTCTCATCTTTTTCAATCCAATCCACAGACAGCCAGGCACGGTGTTGGCGAATGGCTTTGGCGAGGGTGGGATCCTTCAGTTCGGCAGCGAGCTTGTCGCTTTCCGCAAAATACGGCTCGCCCACGCTATGGATGGCGAACCGGCCGGGACCGGCCTTGACGATGAATGAAGGAGGTTGGGCGACGACCGCACTCTCCGGCACTTCGCTTCCCACAGCTTTGGACACCGCATGCGCCACGGTGCCAGCATCCATGCTGCGAGGTTCACTGAGAAGCAGGACTAGTGAGACCAGGCGCTGTGATTCGGGTTCCGGTGGCTTCGGCTTGGGCGGCGTGTCGGCGGCCCGGAGCACCGAGCCGGAGATGAAACAGAGCGCCGCTAGAAGGAGGAAGCGCTGGATGAGTGCGGACGAGGTGGTCGGTTGAATTTTCATGGTGTGTTCAGTTATCGAAGATTGAGATGCAAGCTGATTGAATCGTGGCGGCTGCGGCCATAGTTGCTGTGGCCGTAGCTGCTGTGACCTTGGTAGCGGTGCGAATAAACGGGGTAGTCGTCGTAGTAACCGTTGTAGTAACCGTTGGAGGGATCGTAATGGTCGAAATTGCGGCCTCTTGAGTGCCCACCGGAGTGACCGCCGTAATGGGAATTGTACTGATGGGTGTAGCTGCCATGGCCCCGGTTATGGTGCTTTTTTCCAGCGAAGGCGGGCGATGCGATGACGATAAGTCCGGCGCAAAGCAGCCCGGTGAGCCGAAGCGTGGGATTGAGGAAGGTGCGATTTGTATTCATAACTTTGCCTGTCTTTCTGTTTGTTGAGTTTTCGCCCCGCACTGCGCAGGCCGAAGCGCTGCGCAGTGCATGAGCGAGTGGCGTTTGACCGGATGGCAGCCGATTACTGTTTCGGGGCTTCCTTCTTTTTGTCGCAGCAGGGCGCGCATTTATCGTGACCGCACTTGTCGCAGCAGGCGCCGCCCTGTTTACAGCAGGTGCCGCAGTCTTTGGTGGCTTTCATTTTCGGATGGTCCTTGTCCTGCGCGAACGCGGAAGCGGCGGCGAAAGTCAGGGCGAGGAGGGTAAGTTGCAGGGTTTTCATGGTCTGGTTTTTTTCGTTAGTTGCGTGGTGGATTTCGGGCGGCGTGGTGCCGCTCGTGTCATTATTTTCCCACCAGCCCGAAAACTTCGCTCCGCATCCCTTCGGAAAGACTCCGCATTTTCCCCGTTGCTCAAACGCGGTCGGGAGCGGTGCTGGGGTGCGCCCGCGGCGAGCAACTTGGCTCTCTCACGTTTCCGTTGGCCGAAGGTTCAATGATCTCAGGGACCGGCGTCTTCCGAGCCCAGCCCATCCAAGATTAAACAAACCTTCATGTGACTTCATGGTCGGGTCATGGTCGCTTTGCGGTGAAAGCCCGCAACACACGATGAACCTCAAAACCATCCTTTCGCTCCGTGATCTTCTGAGCCCGAAACTCGCCGCGGTCCTCAGCATCAGCGCCCTCTTGCTGAGTTCCGTTTCCGCCGATGCCAGCATCGCCTACGGCAGCATCAATAACTTCGATACCGTCAACGACACGGGCTCGGAAACTCACGGCTTTGAGATCGAGATCGAGGACTGCCGAAGCACGGACGTTACTTACACTTATAACTACAATCACTACGGCGTTCCGCAGATCACTGAGGATAACTCGGTGTTGGCGCACCCGAAGACGATCATCCGGTGGGAAAGCAAAAAGAACGCGAATGGTTCGTGGGCGGCCTATACCGCGATTCCGAGCGGACCGATTTTGCCGACGGACGGGCATAGGTTCACTAATCCCGCGATCAACTTTGGCGGTGAGCACTTTGGCGTGGGTAATCGGGCAGCGGTTGGCGCGGTGCGCTACAACTGGCTGATCGACAATGGCGCGGGCGCGCTGGTGCATGGCGGCGCGGTTCAGGTTTCGACGCCCAGCTTCACCTACTATCCGGCTGTGGTGGGGAATCCCGCACCCGCGCGTGTGCAAGCGGTCATCGCGCCGCCGCCGCCTCCTGTGCCGGAGCCATTGGAGTTTGGCAAGGCGGTGTGGGTGAAAGAGATCCGCACGACCACGCACAACAACAATGAAGTCAAGCTGCGCAACCTCATCTCCGACGACCCGGACGATGCGAACGATAAGAACTGGCGCAACGGCGAGCCGGATGAGGTGGAGACCGAGTGGCAGATTCTGCAGAAGGACTATAACGAGGTGGACGGCGGCGCGAACAACCAGATCCCCGCCGCCGCGGAGGACTTGCCCGGTGGCAATGAAGTCGTCACGCGGCGCTATGAGTTCTTCAAATATGCCGGTCCGCACGACACCGGGAGCGGTGAGGCGATGGCGCAGTCGGTGGGGCCGGATGGCATTCACGGCTTGGGCACTAAGATCATCAACGGCGTGAACGTCGATCTTTCGACGGTGGTGGTCGTCGGCGCTTTCACCGGCTCGCAGATGGCGGCGGTGGATGTGGATGCGGCGGTCGGGCTCATCGATCATGTGAGCGAAGGCCAGGTGAACACGGCTTACGCGGCGCGCACGGTCGTCGTGGAAGGCGCGCTGCCCTTCACGGCCACGCGAGAAGGTGCGCTGCCTTCGGGGATGGCGTTCAACGAAGTCACCGGCGTGCTCTCCGGCATGCCGACCGCGAGCGGGCAGTTCAATTTCAAGGTCACCGTATCCGACGGCCTGAACGCGGATGTCTCCAAAAACTACACGCTCCTCATCGCCGCTGCTGGCGGTCAACTGCCACCGGGCCGTCTCCTCGACACCACGGTATTGCCGGTCGGCACCGGCACGACTACGGGCGACGGTTCCTTTGCTCCTGGGTCGAATGTCACCGTCACAGCGACTGCGGTGGCGGGCTTTCGCTTCGCGAATTGGACCGATAACGGGAAGGTCGTGAGCACCAGCGCGAGCTACACCATCGCGATCGATGTGAACCACTCGCTCGTGGCGAATTTCACGGTCGATGTTCCGCAGTGGAGCATCACCACGAGCACATTGCCTGGCGTCGGTGGCACCACTAGCGGCGGGGGCATGAAGGACGACGGCAGTAGCGTGTCCATCATCGCCACGGCCAATGCGGGCTACGCTTTCACGAAGTGGACCGAAGGCGCCGTGCCGGTGAGCACTTCCGCGAGCTACACCTTCACCGCGACAGCGAACCGCACGCTGGTCGCGAATTTCACCGCCGTCCCGACCTACATCGTCACCACCAGCGCCGCTCCGGCTGCTGGCGGTACGACGACCGGCGACGGGTCCTATTTCAGCGGCACGAGCGCGACTGTCAGCGCGACGGCAAGTGCGGGCTACGTCTTTTCAAAATGGACCGTCGGCGGAACCCAGGTGAGCAACTCGCCGAGCTACGCATTCACCGTGACCGCGAACAAAACGCTCGTGGCGAACTTTGTTATCTTGGGCACTCAGCAGACGATCACCACCAGCGCGAGTCCTGTCGCGGGTGGCACGACGAGCGGCGGCGGCATTTACGCCGCGGGTGAGAGCGCAACCGTCGTGGCCACGGCGAATCCCGGCTACGCTTTCGCGAGCTGGCAGGAGGGCAGCACGACCGTCAGCACGACGCTGAGTTACACTTTCACCGTCACGGGCAGCCGGACGCTGGTGGCGAAATTCACCGAGGCGTTTGTGATCACCACCAGTTCGTCGCCCGGCATTGGCGGCACCACGGAAATGGACAGCCTGACTTACAAGACCGGCGACAACGCGAGGGCGCGAGCGTTCCCCGCGGCAGGCTATACCTTCGCAAACTGGACCGAAAACAACGCCGTCGTGAGCACGAACACGTCCTACACCTTCAACGTGACTGGGAACCGCACGCTGGTCGCACATTTTCTCTCGGACACGGGCGTCACTATCACTACCTCGCCGGCGCCCGCGGCCGGCGGCACTACGGCCGGCGAAGGCGGGTATTTCGCGGGCGACAACGTCACCGTTTCCGCCACACCCAACGCCAGCTACGCCTTTGTCAACTGGACGGTCGGTGGCGCGGTTGTGAGCGTGAATCCGGACTACACGTTCACCGCTGCGACGAATCGCGCGCTGGTGGCAAATTTCGTGGTGCCGCCCACGATCGCCGCCAGCGCCGCGCCCCCCACGGGCGGCACCGTGAGCGGCGGCGGCGACTACATGAACGGCGATTTGGCCACGCTGACCGCGACGCCGAATCCCGGTTACGCCTTCATCGGCTGGACGGAAAGCGGCACCATCGTCAGCCCCGCTGTGGACTACACCTTCACCGTCACCGGCGCGCGCACGCTGGTCGCGAACTTCATCGCCCTGCCGCCGCTCGCAATTGCACCGGGCGCACCCGGCGCGAACGTCATGGTGCTCTCGTGGCCCGCCGCGGCTGCCGGCTGGGTCTTGGAAGAGACCGCCGACCTCGTGACGTGGACACCTTCCGTACGCGTCATCACCACGAGCGCTGGGCAAAAAACCGTCACCAGCGCAACCACCGGCGGGAGCCGATTCTTCCGCCTCGCATATCCGTGATCACAGCCATCGCCCCGGTCGAGCCTTGTGATGATTCGCATTCCCCGAAACTGCGGTCGCGCGCATCCTCGTAGTCGAAGACGACAGGAAGACCGGAAGACCGGAAGTTTCATCGCGAAGGCCTTGAAAGCCGAGGGCTTCGCCGTGGATGTGCTGCGCGATGGCGACGATGCGCTCGCGGCGATCGGGGCACGCCATTCGATGCGGTCGTGCTCGACATCATGCTCATCGGGCGCGACGGGCTAAGTGTCTTGAAGCAGACGCGCGCAGACGGAAATCAGACGCCCGTGCTGCTTCTCTCGGCACGCGGCAAGGTGAACGAAAGAGTCGAGGGACTCAACGCGGGCGCGGAAGACTACCTGCCCAAGCCCTTCGCGCTGGAAGAACTCATCGCCCGCGTGGGCGATCTCACGCTCGACACCATCTCCCGCCTCGCGGAACGCGCTGGACGCACCATCGAGCTGACAACGCGTGCGTATCGCCTGCTCGAATTCCTCATGCGCTCCGCGGGCGGCGTGGTGCCGCTCGTGTCATTATTTTCCCACCAGCCCGAAAACTTCGCTCCGCATCCCTTCGGAAAGACTCCGCACTTTCCCGGCGCGTCCCGCCGCCGCTTTTTACGCCACTACGAGTGCCGCGCGGGAATCTCGCGCCGCACTCGCGGTGGTGTAGAAAGCAGCGGGGGCGCGGGGCGGGAAAATGCACAGTCTTTCCGAAGGGATGCGGAGCGGAATCTTCCGGGGAGTGGGAGAGTCACCACACGAGCGGCACCACGTCGCCCGCAACCCACGAAAAAAAAACC
>JANLQB010000741.1:0-1544 GCA_031367565.1 Verrucomicrobiota bacterium | reverse complement strand
AACTGTCTGGAGACGCTCTCGGATTGCGGACTCGTGAAGTCAGTGAATCACGATCGCGAGCCTTCGCGCTACTGCCCGAATTTGAACGAGCACGCGCACTTTTTTTGCACGTCGTGCGGTTCGGTGATGGATGTGCCGCTGCGCTCGAAGCAAACGCCGCAGGACATCTGGGATATGCCTGCGGACGTATTGATCGAGCAGAGCGAAGTCGCCTTCCGTGGCCTCTGTCCGAAGTGCGCGGGGGCTCCGCTGCGGAAACTTTCCAAATCTAAAAAATGAAGTCGTTAATCATCAAAGACCTCCGGGCCAACGTGTCCGGCAAAGAAATCCTGCGTGGCCTGAATCTCGAAGTCGAGGCGGGGAAAGTTCACGCGATCATGGGGCCGAATGGCTCGGGGAAGAGCACGCTGAGTAAAGTGCTCGGCGGGCATCCGGACTACGAAGTGACGGGCGGCGAGGTGCGGATGAATGGCGTGAGCATTCTCGAAATGGCACCGGACGAGCGTTCGCGGGCGGGACTGTTTTTGGCGTTTCAGTATCCGATGGAAATCCCTGGTGTCTCGAATGCGAACTTCCTGCGCGCGGCTTTGCAGGCGCGTTTGCCGGAAGGCGAGGAAATCGAAGCGACGGATTTTTACGCCGATCTTTACGTGGAAATGGACAAGCTGGAGATGGCGCGCACGTTTACGGCGCGGGCGGTGAATGAAGGGTTTTCGGGTGGCGAGAAGAAGCGGAACGAAATTTTGCAGATGGCGATGCTGAAGCCGAAATACGCGATCCTTGATGAGACGGATTCCGGCTTGGACATTGACGCACTGCGCATCGTGAGCGCGGGCGTGAATGCTTTGCGCGGGCCGGACCTCGGCGTCCTGCTCATCACGCATTACCAGCGCCTCCTTGATTACATCGTGCCCGACGTGGTGCATGTGATGGTCGAGGGCCGCATCGTCCGCAGCGGCGGCAAGGAACTCGCGCTCGAACTCGAAGAGCGAGGATACGATTTCATCAAACACGAACTCGCCGAGCCCGCGCTCGCTTAAACCATGAGCACTGAACAACTCGACTCCGCCGCCCAACTCGACATCGACCGCACGCGCGGTGACTTCTCGTATCCTGAGCGGCACACCTTCGACGCCGGCACTGGCCTCACGCCAGACACGATCGACTACATTTCCAAAGTGAAAGGCGAGGCCGAGTGGATTCGCGAGTTTCGCCACAAGGCGCTCGCGGTTTTCAACTCGAAGCCGATGCCGACGCATTGGGCGTCGAAAGATTTGGAGAACATCGTTTTCCAAAACATCCGCTACTACCTCGCGAATGCGCAGAAGCCGACGCGCTCGTGGGATGAAGTGCCGGACGATGTGAAGCGCACGTTCGAGCGGCTCGGAATCCCGGAGCAGGAACGGAAATTTCTCGCGGGCGTCGAGGCGCAGTTCGACTCGGAAGCGGTTTACTCGAACATCAAGGCGGCGGTCGGCGAGCAAGGCGTGATCTTCTGCGGCTCGTCGGACGGGCTGCGCGATCACCCGGAGATTTTCAAAAAG
>JANLQB010000712.1:0-6640 GCA_031367565.1 Verrucomicrobiota bacterium | reverse complement strand
GCGATCTCGTGGCTGAATCCTTCCGCCGAGGCCGGCGTGAAAGTGCAGCCGACCGGACCGTTCGATGCGCAATTGCCCGTGCTCGATTTCCGCGGCGGCGATGGGAAAACACGCGCGCTCATTTTCAATCACTCGACGCACACCATCGGCACGCGCTCGGGCCGCGACGTGCGGTCGCCGAGCTTCTACGGACTCGCGGCGCAGGAGCTGGAGTTGGAACTCGGCGGCGTGGTGAGTTTCGTCGAAGGCGCATCCGGCTCGACGCACAACATCCGCGGCGTCCCCGTGCCCGTGGCGATCGAGCGGATGAAACAGGCCGTGCAAACCGCCCGCGCCGAAGCGGCCCCGCGTCCCGTGGCAAGCGTCGCCGCGCTCAAGCGGCCGTTCACCTTTCGCGTGCGCACGTTCGATGAAGCCGCCGAGGATGCGAACGTCGCGCGTTACACCGCCGCCTACGCACCGAAAAATGCCGATCGAATTCGCGAAATTTTCGCCAGCCAACGACGCGAACTCTTTCCGCAACAAGGCCGCGAGAAAACGACCTGGCTGCAAGTCGTGCGCATCGGCGACGTCGCCATCGTCGGCGTGCCCGCAGAGTATTTCACCGGTCTCGGCCTCGACATCAAAACGCGTTCGCCTTTCAAAAATACTTACATCGCCGAACTCGCGAATGACTGGATCGGCTACCTGCCGGATCGCGTCGGACACCAGCTCGGTGGCTACCAAACGTGGACCGGCCTGCACAGTTACGCCGAGCCCGGCACCGGCGAACGCATCGCGGATGAAGCGGTGAAAATGCTGGAGGAGCTAGCACGTGGGAAGTAACTGCGGTCTGAGAATCTGGATCGCATTCCTGGCCGGCGCGTCATTTGCGCAGGCGGTGGATTTTGCACGGGAGGTGCGGCCGATTTTGGAGCGGAGTTGTTTTGGATGTCATGGGCCGGAGAAGCAGAAGAACGGGTATCGGCTGGATGTGCGGGAGGTCGCGATGAAAGGCGGGGACAGCGGCGAGCGGGCGATCGTGCCGCACGATGCGAAGGCGAGTCCGCTCATCCATTTCGTGAGCGGCGAGGATGAGGAAACGCTGATGCCGCCGAAGAAGAGCGACAAAGCGCGGCTGACGACGGCGGAGGTGGAGACGCTGAAGGCGTGGATCGACGCGGGGCCGAGCTGGCCGGACGAGTTGGCCGGCGCGAAGGAGGCGAAGCCGCACTGGTCGCTCCAGCCGCTCGTGAAGCCAGCGGTGCCCGGCAACGATGCGAATCCGATCGACGCCTTCATCCACGCGAAACTCGCGGAGAAACAACTCGCGCCTTCGCCCGAGGCGGATCGCCGGACGCTCATTCGCCGATTGTTTTTAGACCTTACGGGCCTGCCGCCGACGCCTGAGGAAGTGGATGCGTTCGTCGCGGATTCGGACCCGCACGCTGACGAAAAACTGGTCGATCGCCTGCTCGCGTCGCCTCACTACGGCGAACGCTGGGCGCGGCACTGGCTCGACATCGCGCACTACGCAGACACGCATGGCTTCGAGCGCGATCAACGGCGCGACAACGCGTGGCGATATCGTGACTGGGTCATCCGCGCGCTCAATTCGGACATGCCTTACGACGAATTTCTGCGCATGCAGATCGCGGGCGATGCGCTCCGCCCGGATGACGCGAGTGCGGTGATCGCCACCGGTTTTCTCGCCGCGGGTCCGTGGGATTTTGTGGGACAGGCGGAAACGCCGAGCCCGGTGCTGAAGCGGCTCGCGCGTGCCGACGATCTCGATGACATGGTGACGCAAGTGATGACGGCCACGTGCGCCATGACGGTAAATTGCGCACGCTGTCACGATCACAAACTCGACCCGATCTCGCAGCGTGAATACTACGCGCTGTGGGCGGTTTTCTCCGGGGTGAAACGCGGTGAACGTGACGTGGACGCAGCCGAAACCCGAACGATGGCGGAGGAGAAATCGCGACTCGGCGGCGAGCTCGCTGCGGCAAAACTCCAGATGGCCCGGATGGAAAATCGCGGCCTCGATCTCGCGGATATCGTCGGAGGCGGCGATGGAAATGGCTCCGGCAGGAAGGGCCGGGGGCTGCACCTCGAAACCGGCAAGCCGCAGGACGATCCACTTTCCCGGCTCGCGCCAAAAGCGAACCTCTTCACCGCGGTCGATGGCGATTTCGTGGACGGGGTGGTTTTGCCGAATGGCGATGGGGACGCGGAAGTGCCGATCAGCACGACCGGGCTGAAGGTGCGCGGCATTCCGAAAACGACCGGCGAAGCGTGGGACGCGATCCGCAATGGCGCGATCAATCCGCAAGGCTCGACGAAAATTGGTGACGTGGATTTTGCTGCGGAAGGTCACTCCCTGCTGGGGCTGCACGCGAACGCGGCGATCACCTTTGACCTCGCGCCGATGCGCGCGGCGTTGAAAGCAGGTGCGCTTCGTTTTCGCGCCAGTGTCGGTTACGGCGGACGTCCGGAATCCGGCGACACGAATGCCGATGCGCGGGTGTTTGTGGATGGTGAACCGGCTTTCCTCGCCGAGCGCATCGGGCCAAAAAGCGGGTCGCTCCTCGTGAATTTCGTATTGCCGGAGCGCGCGCGATTCCTCACGTTGATGAGCACGAATGGCGCGGATGGAAACTTCGGTTTCGATCAAGTTTTCTACGGCGACCCGCGCGTCGTTTCCGCCACACCGAACGATGCGACGGAGCAACAGAAGACGGACGCGGAGCGCTTACGAAGGCAGATCGCTGGACTCGAAACGCAACTCAAATCATTGCCCGCACCGGCGAAAGTTTATGCGGTCGTGAGCGAAAGTCCGGCCGCCGTGATGGTGCTGCATCGCGGCGATCCGGAGCAGCCTCGCGATGAAGTCACGCCCGGTGCGCTCGCGTGCGTCGCATCGCTGAAGTCCGCGCTTACTGACGCGAAAAGCTCCGACGGCGAGCGGCGGCGCGCACTCGCGGAATGGATTACCTCGCCGGCGAATCCGCTCACGCGCCGCGTCATCGTGAACCGCCTGTGGCATCACCATTTCGGCGCGGGGCTCGTCGATACACCGAGCGACTTCGGCGCCGGTGGCGGCAAACCTTCGCACCCGGAATTGCTCGACTGGCTCGCTACGGAATTCGCTGCGCAGCGCTGGTCGCTTAAAGCCATGCACCGGCTCATCTGCAACAGCGCGACGTATCGCCAGCGCTCCAGCAGCGTGGGGATGAAAAATGCGCGCAACGTGGACGCAGGAAACCGCCTGCTCTGGCGCATGAACCCGCGGCGACTCGACGCCGAATCGCTGCACGACGCCGTGCTCGCGGTGAGTGGAAAACTGAACGCCGAAATGTTCGGCCCCGGCTACCGCGACTTCGACTACGTGGAAGAGTATGCGCCGGTTTACCAATACATCACGCCCGACCAGCCGGAGCTGTGGCGGCGCAGTATTTACCGCTTCGTCGTCCGCACTACTCCGCCGCAATTCATGACCACTCTCGACTTCCCGAATGCCGCGAATCTCACCCCCGCGCGCCATGTCACCACGACCGCGCTGCAATCGCTCGCGCTGCTGAACAACGACTTCATGCAGCGCCAAAGCGCCGATTTTTCGGACCGGGTGAAAGCGGACGCGGGCAGCGAGATCGCCGCGCAAATCGCCCGCGCGTTCGCTCTCGCCTTCGGCCGAAAGCCGGACGCCGCGGAAGTGAACTCCGCCTCCGCACTCGTGAAATCGCACGGCCTCACCCAGCTCTGCCGGATGCTCATGAACGCCGACGAATTTGTGTATGTGGACTGATTCGCGCCGCCAATTCCTGTGGCAACTCGGCGGTGGCTTTGGTGGCGTCGCCCTCGCATCGATGCTTTCGCGCGACCGCCTGCTCGCCGCCGAGATCGCAAATCCGCTTGCGCCAAAGCGCCCGCATTTCTCACCGAAGACGAAAGCGGTCATCCAGATTTTTTGCCCCGGTGGCCTGAGCCACGTCGATACCTGGGATTACAAACCCGAGCTGGAGCGCCGGCACGGCCAGCCTTTCGATGCGGAACTCGGGAAACAAACCTTCGCCGGAGTCGCGGGAAATTTCGCAAAGAGCTACTGGCCTTTCCGGCAGCACGGCCAGTGCGGACGCTGGATCAGCGATCTTTTTCCCGGCCTCGCCCGGCATGTGGACGACATCGCCTTCATCCACTCGATGCAGAGTAAATCCGCGCTGCACGGCCCGGCGATGTTCATGATGAATAGCGGCTTCATCCGCCCTGGCTTTCCCGCGATGGGGGCGTGGGTGACGTACGGTCTCGGGAGTGAAAGCGAAAATCTCCCGGCGTTTGTCGTGCTGCCTGATCCGCGTGGTCTCCCGCCCGGTGGCCTCGTCAATTGGGGCGCAGGTTTCCTGCCGGCCGTGCATCAAGGCACCGTTCTCGAAACCGCGGCGGGCAAGGCGCCCTTCGCCGATCTTTTTCCAGCGCAGCCGGTGTCCGCCGATGCCGAGCGCGACGGTCGCGCCTTCCTGCAAAGGCTCAATGCGGCTCACGCTGCGGCGCGCGCGGACTCGATGCTCGACGCGCGGATCGCATCCTACGAACTCGCCGCACGTCTTCAGCTCAGCGCGCCCGAGGCGGTGGACGTCGCCGCGGAATCGGATGCGACGCGAAGTCTCTACGCGCTCGCGGATGAAGACGCCGGGCCATTTGGCAGGCAGTGCCTTCTCGCGCGGCGGCTCGTCGAACGAGGCGTGCGTTTCGTGCAAATCTTCTGCGGCGCGGAAAATACTTCGTCGAAAAAGATCCGTCCGAACTGGGACAGCCACGAAGACATCGTGCGCGATCACGGCTACTGGGGCCGTGTGCTCGACACCGGCGCGAGCGCGCTTCTCGCCGATCTTCGCACGCGCGGTCTGCTGGAAAATACCCTCGTGATTTGCACGACCGAATTTGGTCGCCAGCCTTTCCAGCAAGGCGCGAACAGAGGCCGTGATCACAATCCCGGAGTGTTCACCGCGTGGATGGCGGGCGGCGGGATCAAGGGCGGCATGAGTTACGGGACCAGCGATGACGTCGGATTCAAAGCGGCGGAGCACCCTGCGTATTGTTACGACCTGCATGCCACGGCGCTTCACCTGCTCGGCCTCGATCACGAAAAGCTCTCGTTTTACCAAAATGGAATTCAGCGCCGGCTCACCGATGTCCACGGTGAAGTGATTCACGATTTACTCGCCTAAATTCCTCCAGCTCCGCTACGACTCGACCCCCAAAGAAAAATCCGCTCTCTCCTGCTCGCACGTCCGCGCTCCGATCGCGGCGGCATCTTGAAACTTCATGGCCGCATCGAAACGCCCTCCCCTCCTCACCGCATTTCAGATTTTGCTCCTTCTCTCGGGCTGGGCAGTGGCCGTGGCCTTCGGTTTGCGTCATTGGAATACACCTCGGCACTTGCCCGTCGCGCCACCCGCGCAGGCTGCCCCGGAGATCGTCACCGCGACGCCGCCGGAGGGAAAATTCGAGCGCATCTTTCGCGAGTGGACTGAAGATCCAAAAGTGGCCGGCGCACTCATTGGCTTTTGCCTGCTCGATGAAGATGGCGGCACCGTCTTTGCCTCGCCGCTCGCGGCGTCTGCGCTCTGCCCCGCGTCGGCGCTGAAGACCGTCACCACCGGAGCCGCCTTTGGCCTGCTGGGGCCGGACTTCCGTTTCGAGACCACGCTCGCCGGAACCGGCCCTCTCGACGCGGCGGGAAATCTCGAAGGTGATCTCGTGCTCGTCGGTGGCGGCGATCCCACCTTTTCCCTGGACGATCTCGCGGCGCTCGCCGACGCCGCCATCGCCAGCGGGCTGAAAGCCGTGAAGGGCCGCGTGCGGGTGGATGCGTCGGTTTTTCCGCATGATCCGACGAATGAGCAATGGAACTGGGGCGACATCGGAAACGCGTACGGCGCCGGCGCATTTGGGCTGAATCTGAATCACAACCGGATGGAAGTTCACTTCGGTGCCGGAGCGCAACCCGGCGACCCCGTGAAGATCCTCGCGAGCGGCCCGGTGGCGCGCGACACGCGCTGGGAGAATCACGTCGTCACGGCCGCGCCCGGTGGTGGCGATGAAGTCGTGATTTACTCCGAGCCCTACGGTCGCCGGATCACGCTCCGCGGTTCGGTGCCCGCGGACGTTCCGGATTTCCCGATCTATGGAGCGATCCCCGACCCTCTCGCGCTCGCCGCCGAGACCCTCCGCGCGCACCTCGAAGCGGCGGGCATCAAGTTCGGCGACGCGCCCGGCCCCTTCACGCAATCGGAGCCGACGACCCTCGCGCACCACCCATCCGCACCGCTCGCCGAGATCATCGACCACCTGCACAAGGTCAGCGACAACCTCGAAGCGCAGTGCCTTTTCATCACGATCGGCCTGCGGCAAAACACCGCGCCCGCCGAGGCTGTCCGGCAGTATTGGGAAAAGGCAGGCGTTTCATTCGCCGGCCTGCGCCTGCTCGATGGCAGCGGCCTCGCCCGCGCCAATATGATCCGGCCGATCGACCTCGCGCGCGTCAATCTCGCCGCGCGTCGCGGTCCGCACGGCCAGCGGTTTTTCGAAAGCCTCACCAAATACGCCGACGGTGCCGCGCGCGGAAAGATCGGCGGTATGTCCGGTGTGAAAACCCAGG
>JANLQB010000692.1:0-7343 GCA_031367565.1 Verrucomicrobiota bacterium | reverse complement strand
CTTCCGGTGTGGCTGCTGCTCGCGCCGCGCGATTATCTCTCCACTTTTATGAAGCTGGGCACCATCGCCGCGCTGGCGATGGGCGTGTTTCTGGTGCTGCCGGATTTGCAGATGCCGGCGGTGACGAAGTTCGTCGATGGCTCGGGCCTCGTCTTCGCGGGGAAGGTGTTTCCGTTCTGTTTCATCACCATCGCCTGCGGCGCGATCAGCGGCTTTCACACGCTGATCGCGAGCGGTTGCACGCCGAAGATCATCACGCGCGAAACGCACGCGCGACCGATCGCATACGGCGCGATGTGTCTGGAATCGCTCGTGGCCATCATGGCGATGATCGCGGCCTGCACGCTGGAACCCGGCGTGTATCTCGCGATGAATGTGAAAGGCACGCCGGAGCAGGTCGCGGCACTCGTGGAGAAAAGCGGGATGACGCAGTTCGACGGAGCCTCGGGCCATACGCGCGTCACCGTCTCCGAGGCCACCATGAAATCGCTCGCCGCCGAAGTCGGCGAGACCACGCTCTACGGACGCACCGGCGGCGCGGCCACGCTCGCAGTCGGCATGGCGGGGATTTTCGGACGCGTCACGCACGGGCGCTGGCTCGATCTTTGGTATCACTTCGCGGTGATGTTCGAGGCTCTCTTCATCCTGACGACGCTCGACGCCGGCACCCGCGTCGGTCGCTACCTTTTGCAAGACGTGCTCGGCAATCTCTGGAAGCCGCTCGGCGACACGGGAAACATCGGCGCAAACATCCTCGCCAGCCTGCTCGTCGTCGCGGCGTGGGGCTGCTTTTTAGTGCAAGGCGTGCGCGATCCACTCGGTGGCATCAACTCCCTCTGGCCGCTCTTCGGCATCGCGAATCAACTCCTCGCCGCCATCGCCCTCTGCCTCGGCACGACGATCCTCTTAAAAACGATGCTCACCCGCAAAGCCTCGCCCGCCTTTGCGCTCGTGACGCTGATCCCGCTCGCCTGGCTCCTCACCGTCACGATGACGGCGGGCTGGCAGAAGATTTTCCACGAGGACAAACGCATCGGCTTCCTCGCCGCCGCGCGCGATCTCGATGCGAAACTTCCCGGCTTGGATGCAAAAGCCGCATTTGCCAATCGCACGCTGCATTTCAACAGCCTCCTCGACACCGCCGTCGCCGGAACTTTCCTCGTCCTCGTCGCGCTCATCGTGATCGTCAGCGTGCGCGAATGGCTGCTCCTGCTTTCCGCCCGCAAATCCCCTGCCCTGCGCGAAACCGCACCCGTCTGGCTCCCCGCCAGCGCGCTCGATCCCGCGCGCCCCGCGACCGCCTTCGGAGCCGCCGCGCTCGCTTTCACGATGATCCGCGAGCTCTCCGGCCAGTCCGCCATCGACCGCGCCACGTCACCACCCGTCGTCGTGCAGACCCGGCGAAATGTGCTGCTCAGCGAACAGCCAAACCCCGACGCGGCAAAAACCGACGCCTACCTCGCCACGCTGGAACACCGCTACCACCGCATCTCGCGCTGCTGCTAACCCTGCACATCCCCACAGTCGCGCTTCCCACGCGATCCGATTCCCCCTACACTGCACGCAGCGCATGACGACACCGGACCCCAAAAATCCCACGATCAGCATCGGAGAGTTTTTCACGAGACACTCCGAATCGCTCCAGATGTCGCTCAGCGGACCCGACACGGGCTTCGATCGGCGCATCCGCGAACCCACCATCAACCGGCCCGGCCTCGCGCTCGCCGGCTTCTACAGCTACTTTGCGGAGAAACGCATCCAGGTGCTCGGCAGCGCCGAGCTCTCCTACCTGCGCAGCCTTTCGCCTGCGGAGATCAAGGCACGCTGCCGGGCGCTGTGCGAGCGGCCGATCCCCGGCCTCGTCGTCTCGCGCGGCTTCAAAGTGCCCGCTCAACTTCAGGAAGCCGCCGATGCCGCCGGCGTCGCGCTTTTCCGCACCTCGATGGTCACGATGAAATTCATGAACGCGGCGACGATGGCACTGGAGTTCGACTTTGCTCCGCAGAAAAAGGAATACGGCTCGATGGTCGATATCCTCGGCGTCGGCACGATGATCCGCGGCTCGAGCGGCATCGGGAAAAGCGAGTGCGTGCTCGGCCTCGTCGAGCGCGGGCACAGTTTGGTCAGCGATGATATGACGCAATTCCGCGCGATCGAAAACCGCGAACTCGTCGGCACCTCTCCCGACCTCACGCGGCATCACATGGAAATCCGGGGTCTCGGCGTGATCAATGTCATGTCGATTTTCGGCATCGGCTCGGTCCGCACGGAAAAGCGGCTTGACTTGATCGTGACGCTCAAAGAATGGGATGTGTCAGAAGAGGTCGATCGTATCGGCCTGGACCCGGAATACTTCGAAATCCTCGAAATTTTGGTTCCGCACATCACCATTCCAGTAAGAGTTGGCCGGGACCTCGCCCGACTGGTGGAAGTGGCTGCGCTGGACCAGAAGTTGAAGAGCATGGGGCAAAACAGCGCGCGTGAATTTAACGAACGCCTGATCAACGCAATGCAGAAGAAACGAGAATAAAAAATGGGCCTACTGAGCCGCCGCAACGACCCTTCATCCAAAGCCGTCTCGACCAGGGAATTTACCATCCTGAATCGACTCGGCCTTCACGCGCGCCCATCGGCGATGTTTGTGAAAGTGTGCAGTCGGTTTAAATGCGAGATCTGGGTGGAAAAAGATGGCGAACAAGTGAACGGAAAAAGCATCATGGGGCTGATGATGCTGGCTGCGGGTCAGGGCTCCAAACTCAAGATCAAATGCGAAGGCTCGGATGCCGACAAGGCACTCGTCGAGATCGAGGCAATCATTTTGCGAAAGTTCGATGAAGACTGACGCGCTCGCTTTTTTCCCCGCCATCGCCTCATGAGCGAAAGCGGCGCAACGCCCTTCGTGGAGAGGCGTTTCCAGGGTGTCGGCGTGTCTCCGGGCATCGCCCGCGGAACGGTATTCGTCCATCGGCCCGATGACGAAGAGGCGCCCGTGCGGCGCGTCGAGCAATCGCAAATCGCGGATGAAATCGCGCGTTTCGAGACCGCGCTACTCGCGACCCGCGCGCAGATTTTGGAGATGCAGGAAAAGATCGCCACCTCCATCGGTGCGAAGGACGCGAGCATTTTCGACGCGCATCTGCTCGTGGTCGAGGACCGCACGCTCATCGACGAAGTGCTGCGCAATCTTCAGAAGGACAAATACAACATCGAGCACACCTTCGCGCAGGTCGCCGGGCGCTACGCGAAAACACTGAGCGAAATCGACGATCCGTATTTGCGCGAACGCGCGATGGACATCCACGATGTCACGCGCCGGGTGATCCACAATTTGATGGGGAAAAACAACGCGTCGCTCGCGAGCATCACGACGCCGCACATTCTCATCGCGCACAACCTCACGCCGTCCGACACCGCGCAACTCAACCGCGCGCTCGTCCTCGCTTTCGGCACCGACATCGGCAGCAAGACTTCGCACACGGCGATCATGGCGCGCTCGCTGAACATCCCCGCCATCGTCGGCCTGCACGATGTTTCCACGCAACTCGCCACGGGCGATCACGTTTTGCTCGATGGCTACAGCGGCCTGTTCATCGTCAATCCGAGCGACCAGACGCTGTGGGAATACGGCGAACTGGAGCTCATCAAGACGGAAGCCGAAGAGCGGCTCACGGAATTGCGCGAGACGGAATCGAAGACGCGGGACGGGCGGCACGTCACGCTGAGCGCAAATATCGAGCTGCCCGAAGATCTCGTGCAGGTGGAGAAAAGCGGCGCGGAAGGCGTCGGGCTTTATCGCACGGAATTCTTTTACCTCAACCGGCTCGAACTCCCAAACGAGGAAGATCAATACGAGGCCTACCACAAAGTCGCGTCGTCGGTCCTCCCGCACAGCGTCATCATCCGCACGCTCGATCTCGGCGGCGACAAGTTCATGAGCGCGCTGAATCTTCCCGAGGAGCTGAACCCCTTCCTCGGATGGCGCGCGATCCGTTTCTGCCTCGAACGCGTGGATGTTTTCAAAACGCAACTTCGCGCCATCCTCCGCGCCAGCGCCGTCGGCAATGTGAAGATCATGTATCCGATGATCTCCGGCGTGGAAGAGCTGCGCCGCGCGAATGTGATCCTCGAAGAATGCCGCGCCGAGCTACGCCAAGAAGGCGTCGCGTTTGACGAGAAGATGGAAGTCGGCGCGATGATCGAAATCCCGAGCGCCGCCGTGAGCGCGGACATCCTCGCGCGCGAAGTGAATTTTTTCAGCATCGGCACGAACGATCTCATCCAATACGCGATCGCCGTCGATCGCCTGAACGAACGCATCGCCCATCTCTACGAGCCCACGCATCCCGCCATCCTCCGCCTCATCCGCATGACGGTCGATGCCGCGCACGCGCGCAATCTCTGGGTCGGCGTCTGCGGTGAAATGGCCGGCGACATCGCACTCACGCCGCTCCTCCTGGGCCTCGGCGTGGATGAACTCAGCACCGGAGCCGCGCAAGTGCCGCGCGTGAAACGCGCCGTGCAATCGCTCGACCTCGACGCCTGCCGGCAGCTCATCCATGACATCCAGTCGCTCGAAACTGCGGCGGAGATTTTAGAGAAATGCCAGGCCGTGGCCCGCAAGCACTACGGCGAGCTGATGTAGGCGCTTCGCCGCTTCAGCGCGAAGCCAGCAATTCAACGAGCGCCATCTGCGCCGCTTGAAAAACCTCCCGCTTTGCCAGCAAAGCCGTGGCCGCGATCAGCTCCGGCGCTTCACCCGCAGCGTGCATCTTCGTGGCCAGCGCGCAAAATTCCATTTCTCGCACTTCGTCCCGCGTGTCGCGAAAACTCTCGAACCACGCGCGCAGATCAGCGTCCTCGGCCAGCACTTGCACGAAGGTCACCAACTCCTCCGGGATGGAACTCACTTCTCGCGATTCGTCTTGATGACAATCTCGACGCGCCGATTTGGAGCCTGCTCCTCGATACTGCGATCGGCGAGCACGATCGGCTTCGAGTTTCCAAAACCCGCCGTCTGAATGCGCTCGGCGGCGATGCTCATATTCGCCACGAGCCAGTCCTTCACGGCATCCGCGCGCCGCTTGCTTAGCTGCTCATTGTAGGTCGGGTTCCCAAATGAATCGGTGTGCCCTTCGATCAAGAAAGTGGAGCGCGGATTGCGCTGAATGATCTCACCGAGCTTTTGCAAATCGTCGATCGCCTGCTGGAGCAAATCCGCCTTGTTGTATTCAAACAACGCGCCACCTCGCACCCCGAGCCGGTCCCCCGTCGCCAGCGGCCCCGTCGCGCCCAGCGCATCATCGAGCGAACGCAGGCCCGGAATCCCTTCATTGTCCCCCGCCCCGCCCGCCGCGTCTTTGGCTCCTTTGGGCAGCGTGAAAACGACCGGCTGCTTCGGCGCGCGCGTGCTCTCGGTGAGCAGCGAATTGGCGATCTCGCCCAGCTCCTTCTCCATCGCACCCGCGCTGTTGGCCTCCAGCTTCGCGATGAGATCCGTGTTCACGCCAGACATTTTCGGTTTGTCATTCAGGATCGGTGAAACGATCTCGGGATTCTGTGGCTTGAAGGAGATTTCGCTGGGCGCAATTTTCTCCACCGGCACCTCGATCTTCGGCACCGCCTTCGGTTTATCCTTCAGCGTGGCCTTGATCTCCTCGGGATCCTCCAAGCTCTTCGGATCGATCGTCACCTTCTTCACGACGAAACGCGAAGGCGTGAGCTGGTCCACCGACCGCATCCCAAAGTTATCGAGCTGCTTCGTTTGAAAGAAAACGAACAGCCCGCCATGAATCATCAACGACGCCAGGAGCGCCCGGAGGATCCACTTGCGCATCAGCGGCGCTTCGACAGCGTTCGAGCGGTAGGTTTCGTAGCGGGCCATAGGTGTGATTGGACGATACATGAATCCCGCCCAGCGACAACCGCCGCGCCTGCTGGCGACTGACTGCCCGCCTCCGATTCGCCGACGGCGGTGACTTTCGCGCGCGGAATGTTCGCGAGTTCGGCCGTGTCGCCGAGCAACTACTCGAACGATGCGCGGAGCTGGTCCTCGGGTTCGCCACTCGCGGCGAGGTTGGCGTGCTTCTCCTTCGCTTTCGCTCCGCATGCGCCGATCGCCGTTGCGACCGTGGTTTCCACGGAGGGAGTTCCTCGAAAAATCAGAGCAGATGCCCGAGCTTCACACGCTTGGTTTCGAGATATTTGGCGTTGTGTTTATTCGGCACGGATTTGATCGGAACGACTTCCGTGATTTTCAGGCCATAGCCTTCGAGGCCGATGACTTTCTTCGGGTTGTTCGTGAGGAAACGCATCTTGCGCACGCCGAGGTCGAAGAGGATTTGCGCGCCGATGCCGTAGTCGCGCAGTTCGGCGGGGAAGCCGAGTTCTTCATTGGCTTCGACCGTATCGAGACCTTGCTCCTGAAGTTTGTAGGCGTGGATTTTTGCGGGCAGACCGATGCCGCGGCCTTCGTGCTGGCGCATGTAAAGGAGGACGCCGCTGCCGGTGCGTTCGATCATCTGGAGCGCGGCGTGGAGCTGCGTGCCGCAATCGCAGCGACGCGAGCCGAAGATGTCGCCGGTGAGGCATTCGCTATGGACGCGGACGAGCGTGGTCTTCGCTTTGGAAATCTTGCCTTTCACGAGTGCGAGATGGTGTGCGCCATCGACGAGCGAGCGATACATGTGCAAGTCGAAATCGCCGTAGTCGGTCGGCATCTTGATGATCTGCTCACACTCGATGAGCCGTTCACGCGTGCGACGGTAGGCGATGAGATCTTCGATGCTGCACAGCTTCAGCTTGTGCTTGCGGCGAAATTTCAGCAGCTCCGGCAAACGCGCCATCGTCCCATCCGCGTTCAGGATTTCGCAAAGCACGCCCGCCGAAGAAAGCCCCGCGAGCCGCGCCAAATCCACGCTCGCCTCCGTGTGCCCAGCGCGCCGCAGCACGCCGCCCGCTTTTGCGCGCAGCGGGAAAACGTGGCCGGGTTGCACGAGATCGTGTGGCGTCGCTTTGGGGTCGGTGAGAATACGGATCGTCTCCGCGCGATCGTGGGCACTGATGCCAGTCGTGATCTTCTTCGCCGCATCGACGGAGACCGTGAAATCCGTGCGGTAACTCTCGCGATTTTCCAGCACCATCCGCTGAAGGCCGAGCTTCTCCGCGCGTTCATCCGTGATCGGCGCGCAGATGAGTCCACGCCCGTGCATGGCCATAAAGTTCACCGCTTCCGGCGTCACCTTCTCCGCCGCCATCACGAGATCGCCTTCGTTCTCGCGATCTGCGTCATCGGTCACGATCACGAGTTTCCCGGCGCGAATATCTTTGAGGACGTCTTCGATGGA
>JANLQB010000676.1:0-2053 GCA_031367565.1 Verrucomicrobiota bacterium | reverse complement strand
GGGCGCGAGCTTCACGTCGCTCGTGCGCTGGACGGGCGAGACGCCGGAGATGACGGCGGTCGAGGATGAGCGGACGATGACTTTTCTCCCCGCGCCCGCGCCGGCGTATGCGCTCATCGATTTCACCTCGCGCGTGAAAGCCGTAGGCGGCGAGACAGTGCTGACGGGCGACCCGGAGCACGCGGGCCTGCATTTCCGCCCGGCTCAGGAAATCGAGCGGAAGGAGACGGTTTATCTTTACCCCAAAGCGGATGCCCAACCGAAAAAGGATCGCGACTACCCGTGGTTCGGCGAGACGTTCACGCTTGGCGGCAAACGCTACAGCGTCGTGTATCTAAATCACCCGGGGAATCCCAAGGATACGGCGATCTCCGCGTATCGCGATTACGGGCGCTTCGGCGCGTATTTCATTACGACGATTCCCGCAGGCGAGACGGCGACTTTTCGCGCGCGGTTTCTCGTGCAGGAGGGCGAACTGCCGACGGCGGAGGTGATTCAGAAGTTGTGGAATGAATACGCGGGAGCCTCCGAGCCCGTGCCGCAGACGACGGCCAAACCGGCGGAAATCTCGAAGCCACCGGCTCCGAAAAAAACCGAGCCCGAGCCGAAGCAGTAGCCCTTCATCTCATTCGTGCCCTCGCGGCCAAATGCCCCGCGCGCTTTTCCGAAGAAGGATTTGCGCCCCGTGGGGTTTTAGCTCTCAGTAACCGCCCTTCAATGACCTGGCTCACCAAGTTCTTCAAATTCCGCGAAAAATCCGACGGCGATGTCGTGAAACCGTTCCTCGAACACATGGAGGATTTGCGGTGGGTCATCATCAAGCTCGCCGCCACGCTCATGCTTTCGATGGCCATCTCGTTCTATTGGGTCCGGGATTTGAAGCGGATCATCACCCGCCCTCTGGAGGCGATCGACCCGGTGGCCGCGAAGGATTTGGTCGCCTTTGGCATCGCGGAAGCCTTCACGATTTCCATCCATCTCGCCTTCTTTTGCGGCATCGTCCTGTCGCTCCCGTTCCTCATCTACTTCCTCGCGTGCTTCATCCTGCCCGCCCTCACGCGGCAGGAGAAAAAGTTTCTCTTCCCCGGTATCTTCGGCAGCTTCCTGCTCTTCCTCGGCGGGGTTCTCGTGAGCTACTATTATATCCTGCCGCAGACTTTGGTGTTCTTTAAGCACTACGCCTCCACGATGGAAATCAGGACGATGTGGACGTGGAAAGACTACCTCTCCTTTTGCACCTGGCTCACGATCGGCTTCGGCCTGCTCTGCCAGCTCCCCATCCTCGTCGTCGTCCTCTCTTTCATCGGCATCATCGACTATCCATTTCTCGCCAAGACGCGGGCTTACGCCATCACGGGCATCCTGATCCTCAGCGCCGTCATCGCACCGACGCCGGACCCGATGACCTTCCTAAGTCTGGGTACGCCGGTGATCCTGCTTTACGAAGCCTGTATTTGGATCGTCTGGCTCATGGATCGGCGGAAGAAGAAGCGCGAAGCTCTGGGAGTCTAGGATCGGCGCAGCATCGGCTCGTTTCGCGTGGAGAAGAGGCGCGAACGGGGAGGGGCGCAAACGCCGCGAAAAAAAGTTTGTGAAAAATTTCACAAACTACTTGCCATGTGTTTCCGTGAAATGTTGAATACGCGCTCCCTGACGAAAAATCGGAGCTGTCGTCGTCTTTCAAGACTTCGCAGCATGGCTTCCCCGAGCCGATCCGAGCTTCGCTGGCGGGTCATCCTTTTTTGCCAATGAGCATCAACTTTTACGACTATTGCCGTCCGTTTGTGTCCCGCGTTTTGCGGCAGTTGATTCTTGTCGTGGCGGTTTTCGGATTTTCGGGCGGAATGTCGATGGCGGCCGACGATACGGTGCATGTGGAAGACGCGACTGCCGAGCACGCCACGGAACATCAGGAAGGCCTGACGTTGCGCGCGCTGCCGCTGAACGAAGGCTCCGGCTACTCGCCGACCAGCTCCATGCTCGTAACATGGGTCGTCGCGCTGGGGATCATCATTTTCGCCCAGTATGCGACGCGGAAGATCAAGGACGTGCC
>JANLQB010000666.1:0-1667 GCA_031367565.1 Verrucomicrobiota bacterium | reverse complement strand
ATGCCCGCGAAGGCAGCATGTATCAGGCTTTGGAGCGCACGATGGACTTCCCGGAGGGTGAGGATGGCCGTGAAAAAAGTGGAAGGTGCAAAAATCGAATCCTCATAGGATTGGAGTGATTGTCCCCCAAACCAAGTGAAGGACTCGATCTCGTAAAAGATTGCTTCACTCGCTCGAACTCGCTCTCGAACACTCTCGCTCGCCCACGCACACACAGCGCTCTCTCGACCTCGCTTTGACACGCCCGATATTTCATGCGGCAAGTCGAGGTGCTGGGGCTGGGTTGAGGGGAAGCCTCGGCCTTATTGAAACGGCGACTTCTTCTGCGCGAACTCGCGCTCCAGGCGATGGCACATCAGGTCGCAGAGTTCCGAAATCTGCGGATCGGAGATGAAGTAGTAGGCGTTCAGGCCTTCCTTGCGACGGCCGACCATGCCGACGGCGACGAGGGTGGCGAGGTGCTTGGAGACATTCGCCTGCGACTGGCCGGTGAGCGTGACGAGCTGGCCGACGTTTTGTTCGCCGTCTTCGAGCACCGCGAGGAGCTTCAGGCGCACGGGTTCGCTCAGGACCTTGAAGCGCTGGGCGACGAGCTGGAAACCTTCGTCAGTGAGTTTAGGGCGCTTGGATTTGCGAGGCATTGAAGGGGTGTGTTTATATTCCTGTATCGTTATTTAGTTTGAACGAGCGGACGTGCGATCGTATCATACACCACATGAAAATCGAAAGCCTCACCCCTTACTGGCCGTGGCTACTTGGCCTCCTCATCGGCGCCGCCCTCGGCGCGGCGCTGGGCTACTTCGGCCAATGCACCTCGGGCACCTGCCCGCTCACCTCGACTTGGTGGCGCGGCGCGATCTACGGGGGGGTGATTGGACTGCTGTTTGCGGCTTCCTCGTCCAGCCGCGCGGAGCGAGCGCGGATCGAAGCGCCACGCGAAACGCAGCCGGACGCCGAGCACGATAAAGGAACCGACACTCGTTAAGGTTCTGCGACTCCCGCGCAGGGATTCCTGAGCCGTGACCTGGCGTAAGGGTGTGGCGCAGATTTCCAAAAAAGGGCACCGCCAGCTTCGGTGTTAATAACGATGTAGGAATGAGACGCATTCCCCGTGTCGTCATCTACGAAAGCACCCAAACCCATGAATCCACTCCGCTTGAAAGTCTGGTCGCCGTATCTCGTGGGGGCGGGAATCGGCGTGTTGAGCTGGCTGACGTTCGCCACGGTGAACCGGCCAATCGGCATCACAACGGCCTTTGAATACAGCGCCGCGCTCACCGAGCAGGCGGCGGTGCCGCAGGTCGCGCAGCCGTATTTTGACGCGAAGGCGAAGGACAACAAGGCACCGAAGATCGACTGGGAATGGATGCTCGTTCTCGGCGTGCTCATAGGCGCGTATGCCAGCTCGAAGATGTCGGGCGACCGCGCGCCGGAGGAGAAGGTGCCGCCGCTGTGGCGGTCTCGCTTTGGCAACTCGCCGGGTGTGCGTTACGCTGGCGCGTTCCTCGGCGGGCTCGTCATGATGCTCGGCGCGCGGATCGCGCAGGGCTGCACGAGTGGGCATGCGATCAGCGGAGTGCTCCAGCTCGCGCTTTCGAGTTGGATCTTCGCGCCGGTCATGGGCATCGCGGGCATGGCCGTGGCGTTCCTGATCTATGGAAAGGAGG
>JANLQB010000804.1:0-1590 GCA_031367565.1 Verrucomicrobiota bacterium | reverse complement strand
TGTGGCATTTCTTGTGAACGCGTCGGCGGGAGCGGACTTCACTTCTTTCCGCCGCCATCGCCGTTGGCTAAAATAAACGGGTATGAGTCGTTTGCTCTCAACCGCCGGTTCGATCGTAGATCGGATCAAAATCAACACCCTGACGCGGGAGATGCGCGACGGGCGGGCGATTTGGGTAAAGCGCCGCCGCGCCAGTGCCGGGCTCGTCATGGCGCTCGCGAATCGCTTTTTTGCCTTCGTCGGAAATCCCGTCCAGGCGCTGACCGATCTCCCGGTCTGGCAGCGATGGGAGGTTGACTGCTTCCACCATCTCCACGGTGAAAACTATCGCGCCTTCCCGTGCGGCGACCGAGCCGTCGGCGCGGACGAACTCCCCGGACGCAGCCTCTCCCAACACCTCGCCACCGGTACTCTCACGCCCGAAATGCTCGCTGCTGCCGGTCGGGAATTACACCGCGCCCACGAGTGGCGCTGCGACGCCTTCGCTGCGGCGTGGTCGCATGGAGATCCGCATTCGGGAAATTTCATCTTCAATCCCGATGAAGCCCGCGCGCGACTCATCGACTTTGAAGTCATGCATCGCGTCGCCCTCTCCGCCGACGAACGCCACGCGGACGACCTCCTCGTTTTCCTCCAAGATCTCATGGGCCGCGTCGCAGCCGACCGATGGCTCCCGTTCGCAAGTGCATTTTTGAAAGGCTACGGACGCGCAGAAATCCAAACGCTCCTGCAAAAGCGACTTATTCCGCCGCCCGCCCTCGCGCGGATTTGGTGGGCTGTGCGCACCACCTATTTGCCGCGGCGAGAAATCCAGAGTCGCTGCCGGGAACTCCGCGAAACCATCCCGTCACTCACCGCCTGACGCCGTCCCGCAGCCAAGAGCATTCCGCGCCACGACCCACTCCGCCACCGGTCGCCCGCCGAGTAAATGCTCGCCTAAAATCCGTTCAAACCGGGCCTCATCCACCGCGCCATACCAGACGCCCTCGGGATACACACAAAGCCACGGCCCGCCGCTGCAAATGCGGAAACAACCCGCCTTCGTCCGCATCGCCCGCAGCCCCGTCTCACGCACCCGGCGCTTCACAAATTCCCAAACCCGCTCCCCGTCCGCCGAGTCGCAACAGTCCGGCCCAAGGCAAATGAAAAGGTGCCTTTCAGCGGAAGCAACGCCCGCTTTCGCAAGGCCAGCGGCAATTTCGGAATCCATCTTGGCAGAGTAGAGAAATACCGGCGGATTGTCACCATCCCTTCGGACTGAGGTAGGAAAGCGTAGATTGAATTCAAAACCAAAACGGTAGTGATTCGGTCTATTGTGGTTTGAGTGCCTGCATCTCAACGTCTCCAAGCTTGGTCATCGCGGGGTCGAACGACGAGGAGTAGGATTGCCTGCTAGTGTCTTGGTATCCGTGCGTGACGAAATTCACATGAGTATCCCAACTCGCAGGATCCATCGGAATAATATAAATGCGCTATAGGTGTTTCGGCACGAGCCGGAATGAGCCATCGGTTGCTGTAGTCGTCGCCGTTTGCCGGTCGCGAACGGAAAGAACCACAGAAGCGCTTGGAGTCGGCTTTCGGTTGCGGGCG
>JANLQB010000646.1:0-8114 GCA_031367565.1 Verrucomicrobiota bacterium | reverse complement strand
TAGGTATCGGTGCGCGCGGTGGTGCCGGCGGGATTGCCGCCATTCTCGACGCTCGCGGCCCAAGTGTCGCGGTCGCCCCAGACATTGGCTTTCACCAGCGCGTTTGGCACCACGAGCGAAGGCCCGAACCCATCGGTCGGGAGATACCAAGTGTCGCGGTAGTTGAACGTGAGCGCGTTCGCGTCGAAAGGCGGCGGCAATTGCAGGCCGATGGTTTCACCGCCGTTGTCGAGTTGGCCGGTATAAACTCCGGCGACGACCGGGCCGTTGCCGTAGCGCGAACGGAATTTCGCGAGGTGCTTCACGACGAGGACGTATTCGCCTGCGTTGAGCGTCATCGCCGGGAAAATGAACGCAACGCCTTGCACGAAGCTCACCCCGCCGAGCGCGAGCGGCGTGGCACCGACGTTTCGGAGCTCGATGTAATCGAAATCAGAACCACCGATCGCGTTGTACATGATCTCGGTGATGCGCAGCCCGCGCAGGATCGCGAGTGCGTTGGCGTAAGCCGGATCGCCCGTCCCATTCAGGAAGCCGCGCGTCGGCAGTTCGTAGAAGACATAGTTGCCACTCGCATCGCGGCCCATCGAGCGATCCGTCGTTTGCGGATAAAAAACGATGAGATCGAGCTGCGCGCCCGTCGCGCTGAGCAGCGCGATGTTTTCCTGCTGCGCATCGAGCGAGAAACTCAGATGCGACGGCCCCTGATCGGTCGCGCCGTCCGCGATGAAACGCGCGTATCCGCTCGCGGCGATGAAGGTGAGCGGCGCGAAAGTGTGCGCCTGCGGATCGCCGATGCGGTTGTCGGTGATGCGCACGCCGCCGAGGTCGATCGGGAGCGAGCTGGGATTTGAAAGTTCGATCCAGTCCGCGTCGTAGAGCACGTCGCCGCTGGTGAACCATTCGCTGATGCGCACGGCATTCGGATCGCCGAGCGACCGCGTGATGTTCGCCGCGCCGAGGGTCGGCGTGCAGAGCGTCCACGCGCCGTTGATCGGGCTGCGCCCGATCGAGAGTTCGGGGATTTGATTTCCGAAGGCGATCGAGTCCACGAGCGTCGCGCCGTTGTGGAGATAGACAGCGTCGCCATTGCGATCGAGCGCGATGGTCGTCGCCATACTCGCGAACGTGATGAATGCGCCGGGCGCGAGCAGCGTGTTTGCCGGGATCGCGTATTTGTTCGGCACGAGCGGATCGTCGCTCAGCGTCCAGCCGCCGATGTTCACGGTCGCGCTGCCGAAATTGGCGAGCTCGATCGTGTCCGCGAGGGTTGCGCTTTCCGCGAGCACTTCGGTGATGCGGATGACCGCAGCCGACGGATCGACTGTCCACGTCCGCGCGGTCGGCGCATTCGGCGGGAGGCCGCCGACGGTGCGCGCGAGATCGGTATCCTGCCAGTTACCGGCGGGGTCGCGACCGATGACTTCCAGCGTGTGTGCGCCAGCAGCGAGGCCGGTGAGCGCGAGCGTGGACGAGCGGACCGTCGGCGTCGCGCCGCGCGGGAAGATGAGGCCGTTGCCAATTGGCACGACGGCGCTCCACGCGCCGCCATCGAGACGCCATTTGTAGGCGACCATCGCGGGACCGGAGATGGTGAAGTTCGTGGTCGTCGCATCCGTGCTGCCGAGCGGGCCGCCGGTGATGTGAATCCACTCCGCGATACTCGCGCCGTAGTCGAGCCCGCCAGGCGCGGTGCCGCGTGCGGGCGAGGTGGCTTTGAGCGCGTAGTTGCCGCCCGCTTCATTCATAAATTGCGGATCGCCCGGCTGCGCAAACGCCCCGAGCGAAGTGAAGCCGCCGGGATGCAGGGTGCCGCCGGAGTATTGCGCGGTGATCGGCCCGACGGAGTTGTCCGTGATCCCATTGATGTAATTGTTCGCCGCTTCGAGCTTCGTCGCGAGCGTCGCCGGGAGATCGGCCCAGGACACGACACGCGGAATATTGTGAAAGATATTTCCAGCGATATAAGCGCCGTCGCCGCGCGACGGGCCGTTGTCGTCGGGGACGTACTGATTGATGGCGGAGCAGCGGACATCCTGCGTGAAAGCCGCGACCGGCGGCGTCGAGGTGTAGGAAAAATCGGCGTGCAGGTTCGCGATCGTGTTGTTCTCAAAGATCGTCGCCGTCGACGCCTTGCAGTTCATGATGTGATCGACATCGAACGCGACATTCCGCGCCACCCAGATCGTCGTCGCGCCACTCTTGTCGCCGGAGCTGATGACGTTCGAGTAGCCGTGATCGTTCGTCCAAACGTCCTTGTGACCCCGCTGAAAAACGTTGCTCGCGATGTAGGCGTCGCCGCCGAGGTCGATATGCTCGTCGCCGGTGAATCCGAGGAAGTTGTTGTAGCGGCAATCCAAAATCGGGTTCGTGTTATTCACGCCCGCCGCCGCATTGAAGCCGCCGGAGTCCGCGTCGAAGACATCGTTGTGGCCTTTGTTGCCGCGGAATTCGTTGTACCAAACGCGGAAATATCCGCCGACCGGCAAGCCGAAGACGTAGTTCGCATCGACGACGTTGGCGTTCGCGACCTTCAGCGGCTCGGCGATGTTGTCGAGGTTGTAAGCGACTGGATTGTCCGCGTTGATTGCCGGGTCGAATGGATCGACGAACGTCGAGTACTGCACCTGGAGCGCGCAGTTTTCGCCATAGACCTGCCGCAAATGTGTGCCGAGGAAGATGCAGTGATCGATGAGCGCAAACGCACGGATGATGCCGAGCGAGCCCGTGTTTCCAGCGGCGACAGCAGGCTGGGCATTCAGGAATGTGCCGTAGCGGAATTCGCTGCCAGTGATCGCGGGGCCGCTGCCGATGGCCGGGCCGACGACGACGAGCCCGCCCCATTTCGCGGGCTGCCCGGCGATGCCGGTGATCGGATCGGTCGCGGTGACGCCAGGCACATTCGAGAAGACGACGCGGGCGTTGTCCGTGCCGTTCACTTTGATCACGCCGTTCACGTTGATCTTCCTGTTCTGGTCAACGAGCACGCTCGTGCCGGGATTGATGATGAGCGTCGTGCCGCTCGGAACCGTGACATCGCCCGTGATGCGGTACGGCCCGCCCGCCGGCGTCCAAGTGATCGTGCCTGCACCGACGGCACCGGCGCCGGTGAAAGGCAGCGCACCCATGTCCGCCGGCGAGCCGTCGGCATCCAGCGGCGAACCGGGATCGCCGGTGTTGCGGCAGGGCGACGCGGCGGTGAGATGATAGTCGTTCGTGCCCGCAGCGACGAAGAGCGGATCAGTCGTGATACTTCCCGTACCCGGCCACGCAAACGCGGCGCCAGTGTCGAAACGCAGATCGCTGTAAGTCACGACCGTGTTCGCCTCGAGATACGGCGCGTCGATCAGCACGGGTTGCTGCGCGATCACGATACAATTTTTCGCCGTGAGCGACAGCGTCGCGCCAGTGTTGCTCTGGGCTGCTTTGTTCTGCGTGTAAAAGCCGGTGCTCGCCGTGTCGGGATCACCGCCATTTACGCCGCCCGCGTATCCCCACGGCGCGATCGAGCTGTCGTGGTTTTCACCGATGATCGTGCAGTTCGTCGCCGTGACCACGCGGACATC
Source organism: Verrucomicrobiota bacterium (assembly GCA_031367565.1). Classification (GTDB taxonomy): domain Bacteria; phylum Verrucomicrobiota; class Verrucomicrobiia; order Chthoniobacterales; family Chthoniobacteraceae; genus JANLQB01. Next base: position 4,548 of record JANLQB010000646.1, on the reverse strand, counting down.
TGCGTTCCGGCTCTTCATCGCGATGCCTTTGTCGCAGTGGATGATCTGCGTATTGGAAATCGTCAGGTCGTTGTTCAGCAGCGAAAGTCCTTTGTCCCAGCCTTCGCGGAGAATGCTGTTCTCCACCGTCATCGGCCCGCCGAGGCAGTCGAAGACATCGTCTCCGCAACGCGCGAAGACGCACCGCCGCACGATGATGCTGTGCGGCGTCGTGAAGTTGTTGTGGACGTAGAGACAGTCCTCGTCGTTCGCGAGCGCGTCATTGCTTTCTCGGAAATCGGGGAGGATGCGCTGGATGTTTGAATCCTCGCAAAGCAGCGAGCCGCCGTCTTCGAGTTCCGGACCGGTGATCATCCGTTCGATGAGCGAACGCTGGATCGTGACGCCGCACGTTCCGCTCGTGTAGATCGCTTTCGCCGGCCCGTCGCTGAGCACGCTGTCGAGCAGCGAAACGTTCGCGGTGCTCAAACGCAGCATCGGTCCTTTGCCCGTGTGGCCGACGCCCGTCGCGTGGCCCGCACCGTGGAGCAGTGTGTAGTTCAGCGTGCTCGGCTGCGAATTCGCGAACGAGATTTGCCCCCATTTGTCGGTCGCGTTGAACGGCCCGATGTCCACCGGGTTCGCCTGGACGCCTGCCGAAACGAGCGTTCCATTCACGATCAAGCTCGTGCCCGTCGCGCTGCCCGCCGTCGCGTTTCCATCGAAAAGCACGTGCGTACCCGCCGCCACAGTGAGCGTGACGCCGGTGTTCACGGTCACATTTCCCGTGACATGCACGACGCCGCTCCACGTCGTATTCGCCGCGATCGCGCCAGTTGCGGTCGTGATCGTCGGCGATGCGCCGAGCGAGGTGATCGTCTTCTGCGCGCTGAATCCGCCGCCGTTTGCGGTGAGCGTGAATGCGCCCGGATCGGCGGACGGCGCGGTGGCGTCGAGTGCGAGATCGAAGCTCAAGTCACCGCTGTACGTTGGCACCGTGTCGCTAAAATTATGAACCTCGATGGCGAGCAGATTGTTGCCGGGGACGAGCAAATTCAGGAACGCGGAAATGTCGTACGTGTTGATGTTCGACTCGGCGGGCGCGCTGCGATTCACCACCGCAGGCGTGGTCAGCGTCGGCGTGCCTGCGGGCAGGTTGTCGCGCGCGACCTCGGTGCCGTTTAGATAAAATACCGCGCCGTCATCGACGACCGCTTTGATGATGAGCGAGGCGAACGCCGCCGGATTCGCGACGGTGAAGATCTTGCGGAAATAAAATGCGCGCCGCGGGTTCACCGCGGAACCGGCCACATTGCTCAGCACCGTGCGCTCGTCCCCGTCGCCCGCACCAGCCTGGAGCTTGTTGAGCGTCCAGGCGCTGTCGGCGAAAGCTTGATCGCTTTTCCAAGTCGCCGCAGGCTCCGCGCCGGTATCGAGCATGCGCCAGTCGGGCGCACTCGCATTCGGCGCGGCGAGCGTGCCGCCGGGGATGATGATCTGCGTCGTCCCACCGCCGCCGCCGCCGCCCGCAGTGATGAGCGCGCTGCCCTGGCCGTTGTAGAGCTGCACGGTCGGGAGCGTGATTCCGCCGACGTTCGAGGTCAGCGTCACCGTGGTATCCCACGCGGTGCGATCCAGATTTCCCGCCGCATCGAGCAGCTCGACACGCGCGAGGATTGGTTTTCCGGGAATGTAGGAACTCGGCGCGGTAAGACGCATTGAGCCTGCCGTGAGCGTGCCCGTCACGGTCGTGCCCGTCACGTTGTAGAAAACATCCGCCGTCAGTTGGTTCACGATTTTACCAGTGCCGCCGACGCCGTCCCAAAAACTCACAACCACCTTGTTCAATCCACGCGTGAGCACGCTGCCGCCGCCCGCCGGCACCGCGAGTTTCCACGAGCCCGCCGCGTCCGCGCCGACCGTGCGATAGAACCACGTCGCGAGCTGCCCGTTCACCGTGATCGAATAAGTCTTCGCGACATTGAACGTGCCCACGATCGTCGCCGAGCCGTCCGTCGTCGTCGTGAATCCGCCGACCGCCGCCGCGCCCGTCGTCACATTCAGCGAATAGTTCTGCTGGATTTGCGTGAGCACATTCGCGCGCCGCACGTCGATGAAAGCCTTCGCCGAGGCCACGCTCACATTCGTCCCCGTCGCCGCCACCCAGCCGCCGAGCACGCGGTCGATCTCGGGATCGAGCGTCGCGTGGTTAAACCACTTCTCCATTTGCGCCAAAATCGTCGCGTAGTAGCGCGGCACAATTTGCGGATGCGTGAAAAGCCGGCGCAGCCCGAGCACGCCATCCACCCCGGTCGTCGGCGCTTCGCCATCGTAGCTGAAAATGCTGCGCGTCCCCGGCATCCCAAACGCGCCACCGCCGCCGGGACCGCCCGGATCTTGCGCGGTCAGGCCAAACGAAAACACGGAATCGAAATCGTGCGGGATCAGCTTGAAACGGGTGTCCACGACCCCGCGATACATCCCCGCATCATCCGCGCGCCCGCTCTGGAGGCCGCCTTCCTGATTTCCGATCAGCGCATCGGTGGCGAAATGCGTGAACCATTGATCGACATCGAGCACGGGCAGGATCGTCGCCGCAAACGTCGCATCCGGCGTGTTCGTCAGCTTCTCCGTGAGCGCGATGAGATCGCTGTAGTCGTTGATCTCCTCGTTCGTTTTTTTGATGTAAGTGTCGCTGTAAGCTGCGGGGTTCGTGCCCTCGTAACGGAACTCGCCGCTCCCGAGATTCCCCGCCGGGACGCCGACGGAGCCGGGATTGTGATCATCGAGAAAGTAGATGTTCCCGTCGGGATCATTCGGAAAATGCCGCGTCGCAAAATCTCCGCTCATCGTTTCATTCCGTGCGTAGCGGCCATACATGCGCAGCCCTGCCTCGGCGAGATCCACGCCATTCACCCGGACCTTCACCGCTGCGGAATCCTGCGGCGCGACACCGGCGAGCTGGAAGCATAGCGAGCCGAGCACCTGCGAGTGTGGATAGCGGCAGTTCAATTGCAGTGTCCCGCGATTTTCCCACACGTCGTCATTGCGAAAGCCGACGTTGTAATTGTTCGGTGGCCCGAGTCGCGAGCCCGTCCCGCGATTTCGGAGGCCGATGAGGTAGCGCACTTTCGCGCCGGTGCCGTCGTGCGAAATGAACGTCGCATTCATCGCCGCGTCGGATTGATCCTGCCCGGCGGTCGTTTGGATTTGCGAAAGCTCGGCCCGCTCCGCCGCAGTCATGATGAGCCGGTAAATCGGCTGACTCCCCGCCGCCTGAAACGCCGCGTTCGCATCGAAACTATTGTCCACGAGATACAGCGCATTCGTCACCTGCCCGAACGTCTCCGGCAGCACACCGATGTCGCTCGTGCGCGCCGGCGCCGGCCAGGTGCGCGTGTTCACGCCGTCAGTCGCGGAGATGTAATATTCCACGATCGCGAGATTCGCCTGCGCCGGGATCGTCGCCTCCACGTCGCCGTCGCTGTTCGTATCCGTCATCGGCAGCGAGTTGAAAATCGCCGCGCCATCCAGCCGCCAGCGCAACGTCGCCGTCGCGCCCACGCCTTCGTCATGAAGATTGCAAGAAACCTGCACCGGCTCCGTGGAATGCGGCACGTCTGGCTTGTGCTTCACGTCCTTGATCAGCGGCGCGACATTCGCCGAAGCCACCGAATTCACCGCCCCCGGCGATCCGCCCACCGCCGCGCTCACGCCCCAGTTTTGCCCGCAATCAAAAGCGGCCAGCGCCGGATTCCGCAGCTCGATCGTCTTTCCCCCGCCGCTCGCTTCGGTCAACCATTCCCACCCGCGATGCGATAGCAGCAGCGGCCCGCGCCCGCGCAACGCCCACTCGCCTTCATTCGAAAAATGCGCGTCGTCGATCGTCACGAGCAGCGCATTCACCAGCACCAAATGCTCGTTTGAATTCGTCAGCGTCCCCGCCCATCCCCCGACAAGCTGCCCGGCAAATCCCGGATGCGCCGCCTGAAACGCCGCCACATCCGCCGCGACTACGAGATACCCGCCCGCCGGAATCGTCGTCGTCGCCGGCATCGTAAAATCCACGCCCTTCGTAAATTTCCATCCCGATACATCCACGGGCAACGTGTCTGGATTCAGCAGCTCGATCCACTCCTGCGCGTGATTCTCCGGCACCGCTGCGGAGTGATACATGATTTCATTGATTACGACGGCGGCATTTCCACGCACGAAGGCGAAAAGCAGGGACGCAGAGACGACAAGGGAGCGAAGGACTCGATTCATAGGGGCGGAGTAAATGTCGGCGATTGGCACCGATTCGCTGAACTTAGCGGAAGGCACCCCCACCGCATGTGAAAAATGTCACCCAACCGTGACAAACCATTCACGCTCCCCGCGCCCGCTTCCGAAGTAAAAAAACGCGCTACTTCCCGACGCTGATCAGATGCGTGAAAGTCCGCAGATACATTCGCCCGCCGCTCACCGCGGGAGTCGCAAACGACCCCTCGCCCAGCGGGATGCGCGCGATCTTTTCAAACACATCCCCTGCTCCGATCACGACCAGTTCACCCCGGCGCGTGATGTCAT
>JANLQB010000638.1:0-5560 GCA_031367565.1 Verrucomicrobiota bacterium | reverse complement strand
GTTTCAGGAGAAGGCGTCCCCTTTCGCTCGTGAATCGCGGCTAGGGGAAGGAACGCGCGGAAATCCTCGTGGTTCTTTTCATTGAGGGAACACCCATGCCGGGCTACAAGCATCGCCCGCTCCAAGGGCGGCTCACCGATTTCAACCACCAACTCCCACCTTTCTCCCACCTAAAATGATCGTCGTCATCAAACCCGGAACCCCTCGCGAGCAAGTCGATGAGGTCATCGCTGAAGTGCAAAAACTCGGCTACGACCCGCGGCCGATTTTTGGCACTGAGCAGGCGATCATCGCGGCGATCGGTGATGAGCGGACGCATCACACGCTGGAATCGCTGATCGCGATGCCGCAGGTGGAAAAGGTGATGCCGGTGCAGAAGAAGCATAAACTCGTGAGCCGCGAGGCGCATCCGGGGAATACGATCGTGGATGTGGATGGCGTGCCGGTGGGCGGGCCGAAATTTACGCTGATGGCCGGGCCTTGTTCGGTGGAAAGTGAGGAGCAACTCCTCAGCACGGCGCACGCGGTGAAGGCGGCGGGCGCGACGATCCTGCGGGGCGGGGCGTACAAGCCGCGGACTTCGCCTTACGAATTTCAGGGGCTGGGCAAGGAAGGGCTGCGCTTGCTCGCGAAGGCGAAAGCGGAGACGGGACTGAGAATCATCACGGAGATTCTCAGTGAAAATCACGTTCAACATGTCGCGGAAGTCGCGGACATCCTGCAAGTCGGCGCGCGGAATGCGCAAAATTTCCAGCTCCTTATCGAGTGTGCGAAAACGGGAAAGCCGGTGCTGCTCAAGCGCGGCTTGAGCGAACGGATCGACGAATGGCTTTGCGCTGCGGAATACCTGCTCGCGCATGGAAACGGGAACGTGCTTTTCTGCGAGCGCGGCATTCGGACGTTCGAGACTTACACGCGCAACACGCTCGACCTCGCGGCGGTGGCGATCGTGAAAAAGGAATCGCATCTGCCGGTGATCGTCGACCCGAGCCAGGGCTGCGGTCGCGCGGATCTGGTGCAAGCGCTTTGCAAAGGTTCGGTCGCGATGGGCGCGGACGGATTGCTCATCGAAGTGCATCCGAATCCGGCGGAGGCGCTGAGCGATGGACAGCAGCAGGTGGATTTCAAGAGCTTCGCCGCACTGGTGAAGGATTTGGAGCCGCTGCTGCAAGCAACCGGGCGGACGCTGTAAAGGGATTCATCGAAGCGCCGTATAGTCGCGCGACATGTTTTCAGATGGCGTCACCACCGAGCAGCCAAGCTCCAGAGGAGCGGCAGGTGAACTGGCGGCCAATACCTGCTGCGCCTCCGGAGCTTAGACACCGGCAACGCGACGTGGTGGTGCGGTTGAAAATACCAACCGACTTCGATTTCTGAATGGTCGCGCGCCGGAATGCGCGTTAGCTCTCGCCCGTGCCTCTTCTCGCTCCCGAACTGATCGAACAAATCGCCGCGGCGAATGACATCGTCGAGGTCGTGGGCGGCTATTTTCCGCTCAAGCGGGCGGGGTCGGCGTGGCGAGCGAACTGCCCTTTTCACACAGAGAAAACGCCGTCGTTTCAGGTGAATCCGCAGCGGCAGATTTTTAAGTGCTTTGGCTGCGGCGCGGGCGGGAGCGTGTTTCGGTTTGTGATGGATTATGAGCACGTCGATTTCGTGACGGCGGCGAAGAAGCTCGCGGATCGGGCGGGCATCCGGATCGTCGAGCAGGAGATGAGTGCGGAGGATTTGCAGCGCGTCACGATGCGCCGCCGACTGCTCGCACTGCACGCGGAGGCGGCGGATTTTTTTCACCTGAATCTGATGAAGAAACCCGCAGCGGCAAAGGCGCGGGACTATCTCAAGGGGCGCGGGATCACTGGCGAGGTGGCGAAGTCGTGGAAGCTCGGTTACGCGCTGGATGGCTGGGATGCGATGGCAGGATTTGCGTATGAGCGCGGGTTCAATCGGGAGGAGCTGACCGCGAGTGGGCTCGTCTCGATGCGTGAGGACGATGAGAATGCGGATTTTTACGACCGGTTTCGCGACCGGCTGATGTTTCCGATCTGCAACGACACGGGCGAAGTCATCGCCTTCAGCGGACGCGTGCTCGAAAAAGAGGCAAAGGGCGCGAAGTATGTGAACTCGCCGGAGACAATCCTTTTCACGAAGGGGGCGATTCTTTTCGGACTGCATCGGAGCAAACGCGCGTTGATCGACAAAAAGACGGCGATCGTGTGTGAGGGGCAGCTTGATTTGATCACGGCGTTTGAGGCGGGCGTGCAGAATGTCATCGCGCCGCAGGGGACGGCGTTTACGGAAAAGCAGGCGCGGATTTTGAAACGATACGTCGAGGAAGTCGTGCTGTGCTACGACGCCGATGCGGCGGGGGAAAACGCGGCGGAAAAATCCGCGAAGCAATTGCTCGCGGAAAATGTCGCGGTGCGCGTGGCCACGATGCCGGCCGGTGAGGACCCGGATTCGATGATTCGCGGGCGCGGCGCGGAGGCGTTCATCGCGCAGATCGCGGGGGCGAAGGATTTCTTCGATTTTCAGATCGATCGGCTGGCTTCGCGACCCGAATTTTCGACGCCGCGCGGGCGCACTCAGGCCGCGCGGAAAATGGCAGAAACTATCAGCATCATCACGGATGCAGTCCTTCGGGAAACGATCATCAATCGCGTGACGATGCGGCTCGAAGTTTCCGCGCAAGAATTTGCCCGATTGCTGAAACAACCGGCCCAGAAATCGGCGGATGACGAGACGCTGGATGCGAAGCCGAAAACCAAACGCGAACTCGACCCGACGATCGCACTTTTGCTCAAAGTCGCGCTGACCGACCAGGCCGCGCGCGAGTGGCTGCGGGAACAGCATTGGGAACCGGTTCTGGCGGATAGCGACGACTCCGTCCTCGTGAAGAAAGCGATTTTTGCCGAGATGAATGTGGATGATCCCGCGTCGCTCGCATCGTTCCTTTCCACCCTCGACCCGGCGGAGGAGTCGGACCTCATCGACCTCCTGGAGGGCCGCAAACCGGAGTTCGCAATGATCATCGCGCACGACTGCTGGAACGATCTGGGGCGTCGGCAAATCGACCGTCGGATCGACGCCGTGCAAGCGCGTTTGCGCGTTCCGGGGCAATCCGATGAATCAATCTTACAACTGCAAAAAGAATTCCTTGATTTGGTAAAGCGGCGTTCCGATATTGCCCGGCCTTTTTCCCCGCCCTTATAGATCAGGATTGATCGAATAAAGGCGGGGAAAAAATTCTCCAACCACAGCGGTATGCCCACACCAAAAAAGAAAACCGTTCCCAAGCGCTCGAAGTCTGCCAAACCCGCCGCAAAAAAGGCGCAACCCAAACTGAAAAAGGCAGTTGCCAAGGTGGCGAAAAAGCCGAGTAAAGATTCTAAAAAGCCGAAAAAGGCCAAAGAGCTCCGCGTGAAACGATCGGAGAAAAAAGGTTCTCCCGCGGCCGCTAGCGCGAAGGATGAGCCGAAGCCGAAAGCGGTTACGCCGCCGATCAGCATGATCGATCAGCCGGATGTGCAGGAGAAAGTGCGCGAATTGATCCGGCTGGCGAAAGAGCAAGGATACCTGACTTTTGACGATCTTTCGGAGTCGCTACCGGACACGGTCAATGATCCGGATGAAATGGAGACGATCATGAGTCGCCTCCGCGGAATGGAGATCGACATCATCGACGCGTCGCAGGTCGATCAACTCAAGGACGGCAAGAAGGACAGCGAGGAAGAGGAAGAGGAGAAGCCGGAGGCGAAGCTCGATATTCTCGACGATCCGGTGCGGATGTATCTGAAGCAGATGGGCCAGGTGCCGCTGCTCACCCGCGAGCAGGAAGTAGAGATTTCAAAGCGCATCGAGGATGCGGAGCTGAACGTCCAAAAATACATCAACCGCTTCGGCTTCATCGCCCGCGCTTACCTCGACCTGGCGACAAAGCTAAAGGAAGGCCGGGAGCGTTTTGACCGCGTGATTCTCGATAAGAAAATCGAGAGCCGCGAGCGTTACATGAAGCTGCTGCCGAAGCTGGAGCATCAGCTTGAGACGGCAGCGGGAAATTGCGTTTCGGGTTACAAAAACTACGTCGCGCACGGTGGAAAGAATCGCGAAACGAAGTCCTACACGGAGTTTCAAAAAGCGCACAATTCGATCCAGAAATTGTATCCGAAGTTCTTCTTCAAACAGAAGGTCACGGAGGAGTTTGTGAATCTCGCGGAAGAGACGCATCGGGTGATCAAACACCATCTGACGGAGATGGATAAACCGAAGAAAGTCGCCAAGGCGGACGGCAGCTCGAAAATCGATCACGCGGGGAAATTGCGCGAAATCCAGATGAGGACCTGGCTGAGCCCGGAGGAATTCATCGAAGAATTCCAGGAACTGAAGGCGTGGCTAAAGAAGGCACTCAAGGCCAAGACCGAGATGGTCGAAGCGAATCTGCGTCTCGTGATTTCCATCGCGAAGAAATACACAAACCGCGGCCTGTCGTTCCTCGATCTGATTCAGGAAGGCAACATGGGGCTGATGAAGGCGGTGGAGAAATTCGAGTATCGTCGCGGCTACAAGTTTTCGACCTACGCGACGTGGTGGATTCGCCAGGCGATCACCCGCTCGATCGCGGATCAGGCGCGGACCATCCGTATCCCGGTCCACATGATCGAGACGATCAACAAGCTGATGCGCGTGCAGAAACAGCTCGTGCAGGATTACGGACGCGAGCCCACGCCGGAGGAAGTCGCCGACGAAATCCAGCTCCCCGTCGAGCGTGTGCGCGCGGTGCTCAAGATGGCGCAGCAGCCCATCTCGCTCCAATCGCCCGTCGGCGAAAGCGACGACACCAGCTTTGGCGATTTCATCGAGGATAAGAGTGCGGAAAACCCGTCCGACATGACGGCGATTGTTCTCCTCAAAGAGAAGATCAAGGATGTGCTCGAAACGCTGACCGAGCGCGAGCGGCAGGTGCTCGAACAGCGCTTCGGCCTGATCGACGGCTACAGCCGCACGCTCGAAGAAGTGGGCCGCCAATTCAAGGTCACCCGCGAGCGCATCCGCCAGATCGAAGCGAAGGCGCTGCGCAAGATGCGTCATCCGACCCGCATCCGGCAGCTCGAAGGTTTCCTCGAAGCGGAAAACGTCTAGGCCCAATTTCGCCGCGTGGCAAAAAAGCGCGCAACTTTCGGTTATATCTACTGGTTTCAACCGGTTGAAATGAATCCATCCGACGAACAAGACGATCTTTGGAAGCTGCTCGGGCAAGCCCGGCCGCCGAAAGTTTCGCCCTTTTTTGCGCGCAATGCCGTCCGCGAAGTCCGCGCTTCACGGCAGGAACAGCCGGGACTTTTTGGGCTGCTGAGTCGGCACTGGCGGTTCAGCGTCGCGGGTGCCGCGATCGGCTGGGTGGCGGCTTTCGCGGCGTTCCAGTTTATCGGAAACGTTTCGCAAAACCGGCAGATCGATTCGCTCACGGAACAGATTTCCGACAGCCCCGATTTTTACGTCATCAACGATCTGGATGAACTGCTCGCATCCGAGGAAAGCTCCGTATGGCTGGACAATTCCG
>JANLQB010000798.1:0-2604 GCA_031367565.1 Verrucomicrobiota bacterium | reverse complement strand
CGTCTATGCCGGCGGCGATGCCGTCGTCCGGCAGGCGCTCACGATCGACGCGGGCATCCGGAATCTGAAACGCGTGCACAATTGCATCGCAATTCCGCCCGATGCGCAGCCGCCCATTTTCCCCGCGCGCAGCGACTCCGCGGGTCTCCGCTTTCTCTACGTCGGGCGTTTCGTGCGGGACAAAGGGCTCGAGTCGCTGATCAAGGGATTCGAGCTCGCGCTGAAGAATCATCCCGCCAACACGCTCGCGACGGTGGGCCCGCAGACGGACGAAAGCGGTGCGGACACGACGTTCTTTCGCGAAATGTCCGGGTATGTCGCGAGCCGCAACCTAGCACGCAGCATCGAATTGCTTCCGCCCGTTTACGACAAGGCAAAACTCGCCGCGCAGGTCGCGGCGGCGGATGTCATTTGCGTGCCGTCGCTGACCGGCGAGACGTTCAGCATGGCCGTGCTGGAGGGCATGGCGCAGGCGAAACCGATCCTTGTCTCGGACTTCGGGCCGATGCCCGAGGCCATCGATCATCTGGTGAATGGCTACGTCTCGCGCGCGGGCGATGCCGCGAGCATGGGAGAAGCGATCGAGTTTTTCTCGTCGCATCGGGAAGACCTCCCGCGCCTCGGTGCTGCGGCCTTTATCAAGGCGCGCGACCGCTTTTCCGCGACCGTCATCGCGCAGGAATACGTGGACGACTTCCGCGAACTCATCGCGCAAAAGTATCCGCGATTCGCACCACGCGCCGCCACTCACGTCAAACGCCCGTTGCGCATCACGATCGTGCAAGGCGCCTTTCTGCCCGTGCCACCGCTCCGCGGCGGCGCAGTGGAGAAAGTGTGGTTTGCGCTCGGGCAGGAATTCGTAAAACGCGGCCACGCGGTGACTCATCTTTCCCGGCAGTTCCCCGGCCTTCCTCGCGAAGAAATCATCGCTGGCGTGCGGCACCTCCGCGTCGGCGGCTTCGATACTCCGCGCTCGCTCATGCGGCTGAAGGCGCTCGATCTCATCTATTCGCTGCAAATCGCGCGCCACCTCCCACCCGCGGACATCCTCGTCACGAATACCTTCTGGCTGCCGATCCTCATCCGCTCCGCGAAATGGGGTCGGCTCTACGTGCATGTGGCGCGTTTTCCCCGCGGGCAAATGCGTTTCTACCGGCACGCCGCGCGACTCCAGACGGTCTCAAGTGCCGTCCTGGAACCCATCCTCGCCGAAGCGCGCGTGCCACGCGGCCAAGCCTGCACGATTCCCTATCCCGTGCTCACCCCGCGACCGGAAACCTTCCCGCCGTTCAGCGAGAGGAAAAAGGATATCCTCTTCGTTGGCCGGATTCACCCGGAGAAGGGTGTGCATCTTCTCATTGAAGCCTTCCGGCAAATTTCGCCGAAACAATTTGGCGACTGGAGTCTCGTCATCGTAGGGCCTTCCGCAGTCCATCTCGGCGGTGGTGGAGCGGACTACCAAAGGAAACTCGAAGCAATGGCGGAACCAATCGCCAGTCGAGTCACTTGGGTCGGGCCGGTCTTCGCATCGGAAGTGCTCGCGGAACACCTCCGACGCGCGTCGCTATTCCTCTACCCATCGCTCGCCGAGCACGGCGAAACCTTCGGCCTCGCGCCGCTGGAAGCGATGTCGCAGGGCTGCCCAGCGCTCGTTTCCGACCTCGCGTGTTTCCGCGATTTCATTTCTGACGACGTCGACGGCTTCGTCTTCGATCATCGTGCGTCGGAATCCGCAGCGACCCTCGCCGCGAAGCTCACCCAACTCCTCGCGGATCCCGCGCGCCTTCAGCGAGCCAGCGACGCGGCTTTGCGCAAAATGGAAAACTACTCGCTGGAGCGCATCGCCCAAATGTATCTCGACGACTTCGAGTCTCTCGCCGCGCTCCCCGATCGACCCGCATTCAGCCAACCTGCATAGGCGAACCCATCCGGGTGAAGCTCCGCAAGACTTCACCGACGATAGCTCAATTGCGAAGGCGGTGTCTTCGGCATCTTCCGCATTGGACCCAGGCTTTGCTCACAATTTTTCTCATCGTCTTTTAATGCGATGCTGTTGGTTCCACGTTTGGAACGTGTCACCTTTCCGCCACTTCTCCCGGATGATTTATCGGCATCCCCGAGATAAGAAAACCCTGCTTGGGAAAGGAGTGGCTGGAGCCGGAATCGAACAAAGACATCACAGAGGCGATAGGCGCGACCAAAGGCACGGTGAGCAAACTGGCGAAACGAGCGGAGGCGGCGGGCCGCATTCAAATCAAAGGCCGGAAATACCTCCTCGCCGAAGGAAACGAGACACCCGAAAAATGACACGCTCGTTTCCAATTTCCACGTTCCCCGGTGCGCGTCTCGTTTCCAAGATTACAGAGATAAGCGCGCTCGTTTCCAAAACCGTTTCCGGTTCGTTTCCATCTCGTTTCCTCGTTTCCACTCATAGGGCGGGAAACGGGAAACGAAGGGCGCGCGTGGCTCGAAGCGACTTGCCGCGAACGGAGGTCGCACCTCCGTTCCGCGCGCAGGAGCAATGCTGAAATCACGCTGACAGTAACCTCCGCAGAGGAAGGCGGCTTTGTGGCGACGAGGGACGATCCACGCGGCGGCGGCATC
>JANLQB010000544.1:0-7193 GCA_031367565.1 Verrucomicrobiota bacterium | reverse complement strand
GTCCGTGTGGAGCGCGGCGCTGAGCTGCACTTTGGAAATGCGGATGCCTGCGCTGCGGTAGGCGCGCCAGGAATCCACGAGGTCCTCGAATTGCAGCGCGACGTGACACGTATCGAAGCACACGCCGAGATGGCGGCGCATGGTCTCCTCAGCCTGTGTCGGATTGCAGCCGATGATGCGCTGGAGTTCTTCCGTGCCGGAGCGCAGGAGGTATTCGTTAAAAAACGAAATCGTCTCCGCCGTCGTTTCGAGAAAGCAATCTGGCTCGGGCTCAAGGCCGAGGTGGATTTCCTGGCCGGTTTTATCGCGCACGGCAGCGAAGTGGGCGACGACGGCGGCGAGATTCCGCGCCATCACTTTCTTGTCATCGTCCGTCTCGATCCACGGCTTAAAAGAACCCGGCACGGTGCTGATACTGCCATCGACCGTGGGCGGCAGAAAGTTCGTGAAGATGTCCGCGAGCTGCATCGTGTAATCGCGCCGCTCGGGCGTCCGCCAGTCGGGCGAGTACACGTTTTCTTTCACCGGGCCCTGATGAAAACGGCCATACGGAAAGCCGTTGATCGTAAATGGGTAGAGCTGGTGCTCGGCAAAGAACTCGCGCGCTTCGTCGATGAGCGCGGGGTCGCCGATCAGCTTCGACGCGGCGTGATGCGAAAGCCGCAGGCCGAGGCCGAACCATTGATCCGCCGCGACGAGCGCCTTCACCGCCGTGGTCTTTTCGCGGATCGCCGTGAAATTGTCCGCCCAGCTTTCGCCCGGATGAATGTTCAGGCAGTAGGTGAGATGAAGCGGAGGAGTGTGCTGGACAATCATGCAGGGCGCTCGAACGCCTTCAGTTCCTTAATGGCGGCGTCCATCTTGGCAAGGTCGATTTGGTGAACTTCGTGCCGCGCGCCGATGCGGCGCGGAAACGTGACGGTGAGTTCGCCGCCGAGATGTTCCTGAAAATCGCGGAGTCCGCCGAAGACCGTGCGCTCGCCGCGCGCGTCGCGTGAATCGTATTCGGGAAACCACAGCGCAAATCCGCTCGCGGCCAAGCCTTCGCGGATGCGGGCGAGTTCGTCTGGCGTGAGCCAGCCCATCGCGGATGCGTAGATGGAATCGAGCAGGACACCACTCGCGACGGCTTCGCCGTGGGAAATGCGGAAGCCGGAGAGCAGTTCCAGTTTGTGCGCGGACCAGTGTCCGAAATCGAGTGGGCGCGCGCGGCCGTACTCGAAGGGGTCGCCGTTCGTGCGGATGTGTTCGAGGTGAATTTCGGCGCAGCGCGCGACGAGATATTGCATCGCATCGAAATCGCGGGCGGGAAACTTCGCGGCGTTCGCGCAGAGCCAGTCGAAAAATTTCGTATCGCGGATGATGGCGACTTTGAAGGCTTCGGAAACCCCGCAGAGCCAGTCGCGATCTGGGAGCGTAAGAAGAAAATCGTAGTCGTTTAGGACCGCGAACGGCGGTGCGAACGTGCCAACCGCATTTTTTCCACCGAGGAAATTCACGCCGTTTTTCACGCCGACGCCCGCATCGTTTTGTCCGAGCACTGTGGTCGGCACGCGCACTTGGCGCAGGCCACGATGGACGAGCGCGGCCGCGAGGCCGACGGCATCCATCACCGCACCGCCGCCGACGATGATGACGAACGACTGGCGATCGATATGGCTTTCCAGCAAAAGACGCATGAAACCTTCGACAATCGCGAAGTCGTTTTTCGCAGACTCGCCGCCGGGGACGATTTGCGGGTCGATCGCGAGCACGAGGCGCTGTGGGTGCGCGGCAAAATAGGCGCGCACTTGCTGCTCGATTTGCGGACAGGCATCGGCGACGTGGTCATCGATGAAAACGATGGCCCGGTGGCGGCGGCCTTCGCCGAGGCGATCGAGCGTTTCGACGAGCACGGGATTTTCGGTCGCGAAAAGTCCGCGCGTGAACGTGACGGGGAATTCCCAGTTCACCGCGATCTGCTGGCGGATCGTGTGCGGTTGCTTCATCGGCGCGAGTCCATCCACGACTCCGTGACGCGCACGAGGTCCATCGCCGTTTCGGGTTTCTGCGGGAGGCTGAGCGAAGTGGACCACGCGATTTCAAATCCTGGCCCGACATTTCCATGCGTCCCGTGGATTTTCCGCGTGTCGAAACTCACGCTGCCGGGTGGCCAGCCGAAGTAGAGTTCGCACGGGTCGTAGCCGGGTTTGTTGTGAATATCGACGTGGCTTGCGTAGTCGGGCGCTTCGCTTTTCTCGAACCACGGGTAGGCAAACCACGCGCCATTTTCCGCGATGGCGAGCAGATCGCCGCCGCGCGCGTGGAGCAGGCCACGCGCGGATTGTGCGTCGCGATCGAGGACTTCGGCGACGCCGGGGACTTGTTGCAGACATGCTTTCGCAGCGAGCGCGGAGGCGGCGTCGCGGCAATAGACGTTCGCGATTTGATGATCGACGACGGCGAAGGCGCGGCTCGTGAAAAAATCCGTGTAGGCCATGTCGCGGATGTCGCGCACGGAAAACAGCCCAGCCTCGCGGAGCGCGCGATTGGGGAAAATCGCGCCGCGTTTCGCCTGCTCGATCGCGTAGTCGCCGACGAAGATCCAGTCGTAGCCGAAGTCGGCGCACGCGGCTTTGATGCGTGTGAGGTAGCCGAGCAAAATATCGAGCGCCTTTTCCGCCGCCGGACTGCCGGGGCCGTGGCGCTGGAGATCGTAGTCGAGATGCGGGATGTAAGTGAGGAGCAGGTCGGGCGCGACATCGGGCAGGCCCATCACCGCGCAGGTCGCATCGACGATCCAGTCGCTCGATTTGTAGTTTGCGAGCGGGCCCCAGTAATTCATCAGATTGAACGGACGGCCCACCGCTTCGTTCAAGCGTTGCTCAAGGTTTGCGGGCTGTGTGTAGCAGGACTGGATCATACCGCCGCTGTGCTTGTGGATAGGGGCGGGCGTGACGACGAGATCGACCGCTTCGCCCATGCTCTGCTGCCAAAACATCATCCCGACTTTGCCGCCGTGGGCGCGGAATTTTTCCCAGATGCGCGGCCCTTGCACGAGCGTGGAGCTTTGTTCCCAGAAAAGCACTTTCGTGAGGTCTTTGAAAAAGAGACCGTTTGCGATCATGCCATGCTGGCCGATCGGCGTGCCGGTGCGGAAGCACGCTTGGAAGACGCTCGTGACGGCAGGGAAAAAAGTCTGCGCGGGTTGGAATTCGGGAAGGTGGGAAACGAGGTTCCAGCCGAAGGCGGCGAGATCGACGACGAGCAGTTTTTTCTGAGCAGACACGGAGGTGGTGGAAATTGGGACCGTTAGGAAAGCATGGAATCCCGGAAGCGCCAGCCTCGGCACGATGCAGGAAAATTTTGGCTAAGAAGATGTGAGGTCAGCTCGCGTAGAAGCGTTTTCCGACGGCGCGGCTGATGGGCCAGAGGACGATGAAAATGGCGGCAGCGAGCGAGCCGACGACCTCGCCGAACGCGGCGCAGTACGCGGCTTGGATGACGAGGAGGAGACGGATCAATTTCCCGATCATTGGCGGGAGCGGCTGCTGCGGATTGCTCGAAAGTTGCCACGCGGTTTGCAGGCTGATGAAGAGCGCGAGGGCGAGAAGCAGAAAGGTGGAATTGCGGTTGGGGCCGCTGACCATCGGGAGGAAATTCCACATGCCGCCGCTAATCGCGGCGGCGGGCAGCCATTTGGCGAAGCCGGGCGCGGAGGATTTCGTTTCGTAGCGGGCGAGATTCGTGATCGCGGCGATGAAGAGGGTGACGAGCAGGAAGGCGACGACGAGGTGATCGAGCCGGCCGTGGAGCATGAGCGGGATTGAGAGATTTCCATGCGGGACGACCGTCGCGCCGAGCAGCAGGCTGAGTCCGCGGCAGAGGCCCATGTTCACCGCGCCGACGATCGGGACGCGCTTCAGCCCGAGATTGTAGCTCGCAATCGCAAGCATCAGCGCCACACCGACGCCGAGCGCCCAAACTCCCGCAAACGCGCAAAGCCCGAGCCCGGCGAGCGCGAGCGCGAGCAGGACCGCGATGACCGCGCCGGGACTCGCGGCACCGCTCGGGAGCGGGCGCGACGGACGCTCGGCGCGATCTTCCGCGAGGTCGGCTACATCATTTAGCAAAAGCCCGCTCGCGTAGAAAAAGAGGCTCGCGAAAACCGGTAGCGCGATCCGCGGCTCGACGTCTCCCCAGCAGGCTAGGAGATAGCCTGCAAACGGATCGCCGGGCACCGTGAAGAGATTCGGCGCGCGGAGAAGTTGCAGCCAGGTGCGGAGCTGTGGAGGCATGGGCCGTGGAGTGAGAGGGTAAATGCGGGCCGTGAGAAGTCAGAAGTTCCCGACAGCCCCGCCCTTTTCCCCCTGGCCTACCGATCCGTAAAAAGCGAGCCGGCCCTCAATGCTCGCTGCTCGCGAGGCAATTCAGCGTCGTCGTCCGGCAAAGCTCGACGAAATCTTCCCAGCGAAGCTCCAGCCATGGATCGCGCTCGTGGACGTAGCTCAGGATATTTTTTCTAAAATTCTCCCGGGCATCTTCGAGCTTCCGCCGGATCGTCGATTCGCTGTATTGAAACATGTGCTTCAAATCGTCCCGATCGAGATCGTGATAGTATTGGAGGTACACGATCACAAAGGCTTCGGCCTCGCACTGTCGGAAGCCAAATGCCACCGCATCGCGGGCTAGTTCGAGCAATGGGTAGTCGCTGAGCTTCGAGTCCGCGACGGGTTCCGCAAACTCCACCGCGTCCCGTGAAGGGTAGCGCCGGTCGTGTCTTCCACCCGCTTTCTTACGGTCGTGGAGTTTGTTGAGCGCGACGATATTGATGAAAGTCAGGATCGAGCATTGCCCGTTGTAGCGACTGAGCGGGAAGCGGCCCGACGCGGTCGGCATCACGAGGTCGGCCCAGAGCATATCCACGGTTTCCTGCGCCTCGACGCTGGTCGCGCCGCGGGTGTTTAGAAAAGCTGCGACCGGGCCGCGATTCGTCTGCTGCAACTCTGCGAGCGCAGCCGGGTCGTTTTGGAGGCATCGCTCCACCAGATTAAAATCGGCGAGGTATTGGTCGGGGACGAACACGCGAGGAGTGTTCAAATTCACTTCCATTTTTCAATGCAATACTGCAACCATTTCACCCCGGGCGGGCTGGCTGACAGGGGGCGTTGAGAGAGGGTCCACCGGCCCCGCCATACTTCCTCCGCTATACCCGTTTCCATCTTCCACCGCCAAATCCGCCTCGCTCACGTCAAATTCTCTCAACGCCCAACTGTCAGAAAGCACCAGCTAACAACCGCGCTTCACAGAGTTGAACGACGCCATGTTCGATGCCGTTCATGAAAAGTGTGTTTGGATGCAAAATAAATTCAGGGGCGCACTTTTCTGAAGATATCCTGACGCGGAACGAAACAGCGTCGTTAAACGAGGTAGATTGAATACCGACATCAAAATCCTGTTCGAGTTTCTCGATCGCTTTGGCCCTCAAGTCACGGCCCGGCAATTACCTGAACCACACTCGGATGCCGCGGTGAAACTGGAGAGGTTTGCCCGAGGCGCATGCAGCCCGGCGGAACGTGCGGAAGTGTGCGAAATGCTGCACATTCACCCAGCCTGGCTGCGCTGGCTCGCGGATCGCGTGAAACGTGCGCGCGATGGCGATGCAGAGACCGCAGGCACCCTGAGCCAGTAGCGCGGTCAGCGGTCGTTTGGCGCGCGCAGATCGAGCGTCCATGGGCGCGCGATCTGGTGGAAGAGCGTCTTCGCCTGGAGTGGCCACAGGCCAGGCTTCTCCGACAGCATGCACGCGAGCATTCCCGCCACATGGGGCGAGGCAAAGCTGCTCCCCGTCACCTTCTTCATCAGCCCGTCGCACCACGCCACCTCCACATCGATCCCACACGCGGCGAATTCCACCAGCGTCCCCGGCTTGTGGAAAAGTTGCCCGTCATCCCCAGTGCGAGCCATATTCACCGTGATGACTGAGGAGAAGAAGCCCGGCCATTCCGCCCGCGTGAAGTCATCATTGTTGCACGCGGCCACGATATGAATCCCTTTCAGGTAAGCCTCGTCCACCCAGCGTTTGTGGTGCAGCACGTGATCGGGGATCGAGCACCCGAAGCTGCAATTCAGGATATGATACCCGCGCTCCATCGCCAGCCGGGCTCCCTCCGCGATCGTCGCCGTGCGCGTCGAGAGCGATTCGCCGAAAACCCGGAAACTCCCCAGCTCCGCCTCGGGCGCGACCCTCCGCAGGATGCTCGCGATCGCCGTCCCATGCCCAAACCGATCCACCCCACCCGGCACCACCTTCAGCCGCTGCCCCTCCTCCACGATCGCCACATCATCCACCAGCTCCAGCCCCCCCAGCGCCGGATGCGACGCCTCCACCCCAGAGTCCAGGATCGCAATCTTGATTCCCTTACCCCTCCCTCGCTTGATCGCCTCTGCCGCTTCCCTGGGGGAAATCCACTGCTTCATCCCAGCCCCTCCAATCCCAGGCACTGCGCCAGGATCCTGTATTCCATCAACCGCGAAAGCAGCCCCGCCGCCTCTTGCAGTTCATGCAGATGCTCCGCCGAAAATCCCCGCTGCCCCATCTCCATCGTCTCCCCCCTCGCCAGTTGCACGCACGAGATCACCCCCCTCAGCTCGCTGAAAAAGTAAAACGGCACCGCCAGCATCGCCTCCGTCTTCACCTCCAGCTCACGATCCAGCCGCCGATCCTGCCGCGCATTCCGCCACACCTCATTCTCGCAGATCGGCTGCTCCGTCGCCGCCACCATGCTGATCATCCCCGCGCTCAGCTCCTGCCGGAAACGCCCCACAAACCTCTCCGCGTGCGTCCCCGAATTATACCGCGGCACCAGCGCCGTCCTCCCCTCATCCAGCAGCCACACCGTCCCCTCGTCCGCGCCCACCCGCCCGAACGCACCCACCAGCACGCTCCGCATCGCCCCATCCAAAAACCCCCCAAACGCCTCCGCGCACACCTCCTGCGCCACCCCGCGCACCGTCTCTAAAAGCGCCGGCCTCAGCGCCACCAGCCGCTCATCCGGCAGCACGATCAGCCGTTCGCCCATCCCCATCTACCTGATGATCCACCCCGGGCTGCTCGCCACAAACCCTATGATCTGCTCGATCTCCGCCAGCTCCGGCAATTCCGCCCGCATCGCCACGATCGCATGCGGCATATTATACGAAAGCCGGTAAAT
>JANLQB010000542.1:0-2931 GCA_031367565.1 Verrucomicrobiota bacterium | reverse complement strand
GTGATTTCATCGGGGATGATGAAGAACTCGAAGTCGATGAACGTCGCGATGATGAACAGGCTGACGAGAATCCAATAGGGAAACGCGAGCACCCACGCGTGCGGCCAGACGTGCAGCCAGACGCCGAGAAAAAGCAGCCCGGTGAGGAGCTCGACGCCGAAGTAGCGGAAGCGAATCGGCGAGCCGCAGTTCGCGCATTTTCCGCGGAGCGCCAGCCACGAGAAGAGCGGGAGATTGTGCCACCACGGGATTTGATATTTGCAGCTCGGGCAAAAGGAGCGGCGTGGTTCGTTCACGGAAAGATCGCGCGGCATCCGGTAGATGCAGACGTTCAGGAAGGAGCCGATCGCGGTGCCCAGCACGAATGCGAACGCCGAAAACAAATACGTGTAATAGGCCGGAGGCACGGCGGGAGTGAATGCAGCACCCGTGCCAGCGTCAATGCGGAAGCCCAGCGCGAAACCGGTTCCGTGGTGCTTCTTTCTAGCAATCTCTCGCGCGCCGAGTCTCCTCCGGTGCAACTTCCTTTTCGTGATATTCGTTTCGTCAAAAATCTGTGCGCTTCTTTCCCTCGCCGCCCTCTGCGGCGCTGGAGCGCGCGGCGAAGAAGTGGCGTTTCGCCGGGATGTGATGGCGGTGCTTTCGAAGGCGGGGTGCAATCTCGGGGGCTGTCATGGGAATGGGAACGGGAAGGGCGGCTTCAAGCTCTCGCTGCGCGGGCAGGATGCGGAGCTCGATTGGGCGGCGATGACGCGCGATCAGGGCGGGCGGCGGGTAAATCTCATCGAGCCCGAAAAGAGCCTGCTCCTTTTGAAAGCGACCGCGGGCATCGCGCATGAAGGTGGCCAGCGATTTGCGCCGGGCTCGCCGGAATATGCGGCGTTTGTGGCGTGGCTGCGCGAGGGCGCGAGGGATTCGCAGGCAGCGCGCCTGACGAAGCTGGAAGTGACGCCGGGCGAGCGCGTGCTCGTGGAGCCGGACACGAGCGTGCAGTTGCAGGCGACGGCAGTTTTTGCGGATGGCTCGCGGCGGGATGTGACGCGGATGGCGGTTTTCGAGCCGAGCAATTTGAGCGTGAAAGTTTCCGCTGATGGAAAAGTGGTCCGCGAGAAGTCCGGCGAATCGACGGTGCTCGTGCGGTATCTCGATCAGCAGGTGCCCGTGCGGCTGGCGTTCGTTCCGGCGCGACCGGAGTTCGCGTGGAGCGAGCCGACGACGAACAATTTCATCGACGAACACGTTTTCAAAAAGCTGCGCACGCTGCGGATGAATCCTTCCGCGCGGTGCGATGACTCGACGTTTCTCCGCCGCGCGTATCTCGATCTGCTCGGCGTCGTCCCGAGCGGGGAAACGGCGCGCGCTTTCACCGCGGACCCAGCGCCAGACAAGCGCACGGCTTTGATCGAGCGGCTATTTGCGCGGGCGGAGTTCGCGGATTTCTGGGCGTTGAAATGGGCGGACCTCTTAAAGATCGAGGAGCGGCAACTCGACCAGACGGGGATGAAAGTTTTCCACGGCTGGATTCGCGAGAGCATCGCGGCGAACAAACCGCTCGATCAGTTTGCCCGCGAACTGATCGCCGCGCGCGGATCGACTTATGAAAATCCGGCAGCGAACTGGTGGCGCGCGAATCGTGATCCGGTGACGCGCGCCGAAAGCACCGCGCGCGTTTTCCTCGGCACGCAGCTCAATTGCGCGCAATGCCACAATCATCCGTTTGAGCGCTGGACGCAGGATGACTATTACAACTGGGCCGGTCTCTTCGCGCGGCTCGACTACAAAATCGTCGCCAACGATCGCAAGGACGCGAATGACACGCGCGAATTTAAGGGTGACCAGATCGTGCTCGTGAAAGCCGAGGGCGCGGTCAAAAACGCGCGCACCGGCGAACCGGCGACGCCGCGTTTTCTCGGTGGCGACGCGCCGCAGACGAGTGCCGAGCGCGATGAACTTCAGGCGCTCGCCGACTGGCTGCCGCATTCGCCGATGTTTGCGCGGATGCAGGTGAATCGCGTGTGGTTTCACCTGATGGGACGCGGGCTGGTCGATCCCGTGGATGATTTCCGCGCGAGCAATCCGCCGTCGCATCCCGAGCTGCTCGATGCGCTCGCGCAGGATTTTGCGGAGCACGGTTACGATTTGCGGCGGCTCATCCGCACGATCATGCAATCGCGCGTTTACCAACTCGCGAGCGAACCGAATGCGACGAATGCGGACGATGAGACGAATCATGCGCACGGCATCATCCGCCGACTCGGCGCGGAGCAGCTCGTGGATAGCATCAACAAAACGCTCGGCGCGGTGCTCGACATCGAGGATTACCCGAGCGCTACGCGGCTTTCGCAAGTGCCCGAGGGGCGCAAACATTACCACCCGATCAAGAGCGACATCGACCGCTTCGAACTCGTCTTCGGCAAACCGCCGCGCCTCATCGCGAGCGAGTGCGAACGCACGGACGAACCGACGGTCGGGCAGGCTTTTCAGCTCATCAGCGGGCCAGTGATTCAGGATTTGCTCACGCAATCGAGCAACCGGCTGAACGGGTGGATTCAGTCCGGAAAAACGGATGCGGAGATGGCGACGGAGATGTTCTGGACCGTCCTTTCCCGCGCCCCGAGCGAGGCGGAACTGATCGGAGCCGCGTTACATCTGGAAACCGCGAACGAGAAACGCAAGGGCGCGGAAGACCTGATGTGGGCGCTTTTCAACTCGAAGGAATTCCTCTTCCGCCGCTGAAGGCCCGATTGTGACAGTCATTCGGATTGCGCGCCGCGCTCTCCCTGCCTTAAGTCTGCGCTCCCTATGGAAAAGTTGATCATCGTCGGCACCGGCTGCGCCGGGCTCACCGCAGCCATTTACGCCGCCCGCGCGAACCTGACGCCGCTCGTCCTCGAAGGACACGAGCCCGGCGGGCAGCTCAGTACCACCACG
>JANLQB010000539.1:0-1535 GCA_031367565.1 Verrucomicrobiota bacterium | reverse complement strand
TTCGCTGGCCACCACATCCCGGAAGAAGGCCAGTTCCCAGATGACTTTCCCGAGAAATTCCTGCCGGCCGAAACCGAGGATCTCGGTGAGAAAAGGGTTCACATCGAGCACTTCACCCGTCGCGGCGGCGAGGATCAGGATACCATCATTCGAGGTCTCGAAAAGCCGGCGGAAGCGCAATTCGGAGGCCGCGACGGCCTTCTCCGTCCGCTTTCGATCCGTGATGTCGCGCATCACCGTCAGGAAGCAGGATTCCCCGTTATACGTGATCACGCGGCTCGAGATATTGAAGTCGAGCAGCCGGCCATCGTTGATCGCCAGCTTCGTTTCGTAGTTCAGGCTTTCGCCGCGTTCGGTGAGTGTCCGCATGAAAGCGAGCCGCTCCTCCTCGCTTTGCCAAGTGGTGTATTCGAGAGTCCGCCGGCCGATCACTTCCTCCGGCGTGCTTCCCCAGAGCTGGCAAAGCGCGTCGTTCGCCCGGATGAGCGTCCGATCCGAGGCGCGCACGATGGAGACGCAATCGGGGCTCAGCCGGAATGATTTCGCAAACAACTCCTCGCTTTCGCGCAGCGCTTTCTCCGCGTTCTTGCGCTCGGTGATGTCCAGATTTGTCCCCACCACCCATTCCCCTTTTCCCTCCGCATTCGTGCGCACGGTCTCGACGGCGGCGATGGAGCGGTAACCGGACTCGTCTCCCCGCCGGATGCGGAATTCCCGCGAGCCGCGGCTGAGTTTCGCGAGGGTTTCCCGCATTAACTCCTCCTGCCGTGCCAATTCTTCCGCGACGACCGCTCCGGCCCACACGCTATAGTCCAGCATTCCATCTTCCGTGGGCGGGACGCCATAGATCCGAAACATTTGCGCATCCCAGTAGATGCGGTTGGTGGCGATATTCCACTCCCAAATGCCTACCCCAGTCGCCTCCGTGGCCAGCCGCATCCGCTGCTCGCTGGCGAGGTGCGCCTGCTCCGCCTTCCTTCTTTCGGAAATGTCGCGCGCCACCTTCGAGGTGCCCACGATTTCGCCGGTGGTGTTCTTGATCGGCGAAACCGTGATGGACACGTCGATCAATGAGCCGTCCTTCCTCTTCCGCAGGGTTTCAAAATGCTCCACGCGATCTCCCCCCCGGATGAGTGCGAGGATGCCGGTTTCATCGTCCAGCCGCTCCGGTGGGATGATTTGCGTGATCGAATGCCCGATCATTTCCTCCGCGCTGAAGCCGAACATCCGTTCCGCCCCGGCGTTCCACGAGGTCACGATTCCCTGCAAATCCTTGCTGATGACCGCGTCGAAGGACGACTGGACGATGGCCGCAAAATGGCTCGCGCTTTTTTCCGCGTCGCGCCGCCCCGTCACGTCCAGCGCAAATCCGACGATGCCCACGACGCGCCCGGCTTCGTCCAACTGCGGCACCTTGTCGGTTTGCAGCCAGCGCACGCCGCGTTTCGTCACGAGCGGCTCGATCCGGTGCCGCTTTGGCAGGCCGGTCGCAAAGATCTCGTCTTCCTCCCGCGCGTAGCGCGCGGCCTCCGGCG
>JANLQB010000497.1:0-2080 GCA_031367565.1 Verrucomicrobiota bacterium | reverse complement strand
GGCGGCCTGCTCAGCAACCTCACCTGCTACCGCAAAGTGGAGCAGGGCCGCCGATGAGGATGAGGACGAGGATGGTCCCGGCGACGCCGAAGAGGCTATCGAGGAAGGCGAGGGTAGGCATAGTTAGTTTAGGGTTTGGTTGGGAGAGGATTTGAGGGCGGGCATGGGGGCGATGTAATAGACGCCCTTTTCGGAGTCGCTGCGGACGACAGCGGCGTGCGCGCCTTTGAGCAGCACGGCGTCGTCGAGCGTGCGGACGTTGATGAGCACCGACGCACCGCTGCGCGTGATCTCAGCCTGGCCGAAAGTCGGCGTGGCTTCGCTGGTGACGATCTGGCAGACGCGCCCGAGTACTTCCTCGCCGGGGCCGCGGTCTTTATTGATGAGGCGAAAAAGCGGGCGCAGCGGGAGCGTGATGTAGCGGGTGACGACGATGCTGATGGCGAGATTTGGGATAAGCAGCGCGAGCGCGTAAAGCTGGGAGCCGCCGGTGAGGTAGTAATTTGCGAGCATCGAGCCGAGCCACATCGAAAGGCCGAGCACGCTCACGATGACCATCACCGGCACATCGCCGACGCCGATGAAATGCAGGAATTGCGTGAAGCCGGAAACGTCGTGATCGAGTTCGTGATTCACGTCGTGATCGACATCGGAAAAGAGATGCACGTCCAGCGCGCCGAGTGCGACAAGCAGCCAGTAAAGCACGATGAGGCCGAGCAGCACCGTGAAGGGCAGGTTCACCATCCGAAAGGCTTGATCGAAAACTTCGCTCATATGGCCGGGCGGGATGCAACCATTGCGCCCCGGCCCATGCACTTAAATTCGGACGGCATGATTTGGGGCGAATCGTGAAATCTGACTCACACTGGACCCAATTCTGGGTATTATCGTCCTGATGCGTTGTTCAGCCAAAATCCTGACGTCCACCGTCTGCGTGGTCCTTGCGCTTTCCCATGTGGATGCGGACGAAGGCGAGGCGTTCTTTGAGAAAAAAATCCGGCCGCTTTTTGTCGAGAACTGCGCGAAATGCCATGGGGCGGATGGCAAGGTGAAGGGTGGGCTGCGGCTGGACTCGCGCGAGGCGATTTTGCATGGCGGGGATTCCGGGCCGGCGGTGGTGCCGGGGGATTTGGAAAAGAGCGTGATCATCCACGCCGTGCGCTACACGGACGAGGACATGCAGATGCCGCCGCCGAAAGATGGCGAGCCACGGAAGCTTTCGGACGGGCAGATCGCGGATCTCTCCGCTTGGGTGAAAATGGGTGCGCCGATGCCGGCGACGGTCGCCCGCGCGGATGATCCCGCGAAACATTGGGCGTTTCAGCCGCTGAAGAGTCCGCCCGTTCCCGAGCCGCTCGACAAGGCATCGGTGAAGAAGAGCGTGGATGCGTTCCTTTTCGCGAAGCAAGCACCCGTGCCGCCTGCGGACAAACGCACCCTTTTGCGCCGGGCCACCTACGACCTCACGGGCCTGTCGCCCACGCCGCCGGAGTGCGATGCTTTCCTCGCGGATACGTCGCCGGACGCTTTTGCGAAAGTCGTCGAGCGCCTGCTCGCGTCGCCCGCCTACGGCGAAAAGTGGGGGCGCAAGTGGCTCGATGTTGTCCACTACGCGGACACCTGCGGCAACGACACGGATCATCCCACGCCGCACGCGTGGCGTTATCGGAACTACGTGATCAAAGCGTTTAACCAAGACCTGCCCTACGACCAATTCCTGCGCGAACAACTCGCCGGCGACCTGCTCGCCGCTTCGCAGCCACCCGAGCGTTTTGCCGACTGCATCACCGCGACTGGCTACCTCGCGGTGTCGCGGCGCTTCGGTTCGGGAAAAGACGATCGCGACATGCATCTCGATATCGAGGACACCATCGACACGCTCGGGAAAGCCGTGCTCGGCCTCACGATCGGCTGCGCGCGCTGCCACAATCACAAATCCGACCCGATCTCCGCGCGCGACTATTACGGGCTCTACGGCATCTTCGCCTCCACGCGTTTCAGCTTTCCCGGCGGCGAACATGCGGAGCGCCCGCGCGATCTCGTGCCGCTGATCCCGCCGGATGAAGTGGCGAAAGTCGCG
>JANLQB010000466.1:0-5356 GCA_031367565.1 Verrucomicrobiota bacterium | reverse complement strand
AAGTGGAGGCGAGGGGAGTTGAACCCCTGTCCTGAATGCCTTCAACGCAAGCTTCTACATGTTTAGCCGGTCTTTTAATCTCAAGCTCCGGGTCGCGAATCGGCACGCATCCGGGGCTCCAGTGTCCACGAAATCGAAGTCATCCAGTGGCGCGGTCACACCGCCGCCGGACTAGCCTACTGTCGTCGCCCTCACACCTAGTAGGCGTCGATGTGAGAACGTCACGGTCAATTAAGCCGCGAGAGCGAGGTCTTCGTAGTCGTTCGCGTTTATTGTTTTGTCCGGAGATTTTACGTGGCCAACCAGACTTCCACGACATGCCGCCTGCGCATCGAACTATCAGTCGAAACCAGTACGCCCCCGTTTTTTGGGAGGGCGCAACTTACGGGCTAAGGTTAGTTCGGCAAGAGGAGATTTGCGTGAGCAGGCGATACTTCCGGGATGGAAAGGTGCGGTGGTCGGGTTTACCCGCGGCGTTGGCGGGAAAGAGGAATTAACTTATTCGGATCACACCATCGGTGCCCGTGTCGCAATTCATCGCGAATACGACTCGTGACGAAATCGAACTCCGCGTTCCGAGGGTTCGAGCTAGGTCGGCGCGTGCGTGGTTTCGCAGCCGAAGACGTCCACGGTCTTCGCTTTCCCTTTCAGCGATTGCGGGCCGAAGGGGACGAAGGTGCCCATGTCTTCGACGTGCTCCTGAAATTCGCCGGACATGATGAGCGGCTGGCCGAGTTCTTTCGAGACGGCTTCGAGGCGGAAGACGGTGTTGACCGAATCGCCGATGATCGTGGCGTCGCGCTCGGCGGCGACTCCGACGTTGCTGCACGTCACGCGGCCGTAGTGCAGGGCGACAGCGATGTTGAAAGGTGCGCCGTTCGGCCAGGTGCGGGCGCTGGCTAGGTTCATCATGGCGCGGCCGATTTCGAAGGCGGCGCGGCAGTCGTCGGCTCCGATGCCGGCGGTGCCCCAATACGCGAGCATGGCGTCGCCGATGAATTTATCGATCGTGCCGCCGCTGCGGCTCACAAGATTCCCCGTCTCGCGGAACCACGCACCGAGGATTTGCGCGAGCTGTCCGCTTTCCGTTTTCTCGGACATGGAGGAAAAACCGCGGATGTCGCAGACGAGCAAGGCTACGGGACGCGCCTCGATTTCGCCTCCGGCCATGCTGCCGGCCACGGTCACGGCGAGGTGTTCTTCGCAGCGGTCGTCTTCGGTTTCGGTGAAAGTGAGCGTGTTGTCCGCGATGCGGATGCGGGCACCGGAATTCAGCGCGACGGGCATGATGACGCGCTGGTCATCGACGTAGGTGCCATTCCGGCTGCCGAGGTCGATGAGCTGGTATTGGTAGCCGTTGTGGCAGCGGATGATGGCGTGCTGGCGCGAGACGAGCGGGCTGAAATTCAGGCAGACCGAGTTTTCCCGAGTGCGGCCGATGGTCACGGTGTTGCCGACCGTCACCTCAAAGGGATCGGCGGCTGCTGGTTGGATGATTAGTTTTGCTCCCATCGCTGATTGATGATGCGCCTATCGGCAGGTTGCAGATTGCAGAAAGCGTGCGCAAACTGCAAATCTTCGCAACCCGATGCCTGAAACTATCACGTTCGACCACTACTCCGTCATGCAGCGGGATGATGGATCGCCGTACGAACTCGGGCGGGGGGCGATGGGGATCACGTATAAAGCGTTCGACACGAACCTGCGCATCCCGGTCGCCCTGAAGGTCATCAACAGCAAGTTCCTCGACAGTGACATCGCCCGGCAACGCTTTGTGCGGGAGGCTCGCGCGGCGGCGAAGCTGCGGCACCGGCACGTGGCGTCGGTGTTCCATCTCGCGGCGGAGGGCGAGAATATGTTTTACGCGATGGAGTTCATCGACGGGGAAACGGTGGACGCGCTCATCAAGCGGCAGGGTCCGCTCGCGCCGTTGCTCGCGTTGCAAATCGTGGATCAAGTCGCGCGCGCGCTGAATGCCGCGCAAGTCCACGGGCTGGTGCATCGCGACATCAAACCTGCGAATTTGATGCTCATCCGCGAGGATGACGAGCTGACGGTGAAAGTGATCGACTTCGGCCTGGCGAAAACGCTCACGCCGGGCGCAGAGGATGCGGCGACGATTTCGCAGGGCGGCTTTGTCGGCACGCCGCATTTCGCCAGCCCGGAGCAGCTCGAAGAGCGCGAGATCGACGTGCGTTCGGACATCTATTCGCTCGGCGTCACGTTCTGGTACATGCTCGCCGGGCAAACGCCGTTCGCGGGCTCGATGGCGCAGGTGATGAGCCAGCATCTCGCGAAGCCGCCGCCTTTCGAGCGCCTCGCGAATATCCCCTCGTGCGTCGCCAATGTGCTGCGACGGATGCTGGAAAAGGAGCGTGAAGCCCGCCCGCAAACACCGTCCGAGCTTCGGCAGGAGATCGAAAAAGCCGTCGGGCAATTGCGCGTCGGCGGACCGGCCGATCCACTCGCCGCGCAAGTCGATCCCGAAGATTACGCCACGGTTTTGGAAGACGCGCCGACCCGGCCGGCGGATACGGGGATCAAAGTCGGGAGCGTCGCCGCCGGTCGCTACAATATCCTCACGCGCCTCGGCGACACGAATACCGGCGTCGTTTTCCACGCGCAGCTCACGGACAACATGCAGTCCGTGCGCATGCTCGTGCTGCATCGCGAGCTGACACTGGAACCCGCGACCGCCACGCAGATCGAGCGCGAAGTGGAACGCGCGGTGCCAGTCGAGCATCCGAATTTGCTGCGCGTCTATGGCATCGAAGCGATCGACAGCGCGAGCTTCATCACGATGGAATGGACGGAAGGATTTTCCCTCCTCGAAGTCCTCCGCGCCCGCCGCGAACTCGAAGCCGTCGAAGTCCTGAAGCTCCTTGAGCAAGCTGCCGCCGGCGTCGATCACGCGCTCGTTTCCGGCATCAAAAAGCTCGACCTCGCGCTGCATCAAATCTTCATCCATTTCCCCTCGCCGTTCGACAAACATGCGCTGCTGCATCACCCCGTCACGCAATGGCCGGAGTTTGTGCTGAAGCTGAATCCGCTCGGGATCACGCGCGATCTTTCCGCGTCGGAAACGTGGTCCGGCGAGCAAACGGTCGTCGGGCGTCCCGGCGCATCCACCGCCGTTTCTTCCGACAGCGCCCGCGCGATGCAATCGCTCGGCAGCGTCGTTTACGAATTGCTCGGCGGCACGCTCTCGCCGCTCGCTTCCGGCAGCGACATCGGCTCGCACTACACACCGCTCGCGAATCTTTCCGAGCACGGAAATGAAGCCCTCCGCTTCGCCCTCGCACCCGCGCCGCCTTACCAAAAGGCCACTGATTTCCTTCACTCCCTCGCCGAAGTGGACGGCCTGCCTGTCGATATCGAGGCCCCCGTTCCCTTCACCAAACCCGCGCCGCGCCCGCCGACTCCACCGCCCGTTCCCGCGCCACCACCGCTTCCCGCCCGCCCGCAGCCCAGCCGCTCCGGCGCCCCGCTCGCCATCGCCGCGATGCTCGTCGCGCTCGCTCTCACCGGCGGCGGCATCTACTTTTTTATCGTCCCGCTTTTCAAAAAGCCCGTGGTCGTGACGCAAACCGACGAACCGAAAGCCTCGTCGGAAGACAACCCGCCTTCCGATCCGCCGCCGAAAAAGAACGAACCCAAGCCGCCGCCACCACCGACGCGGGCCGAATTATTGAAGATCGCGTCGGGTACGGCGGAGGATTTGGAGAACGAAGAGAAGTGGGCTCCCGCCATCGCCGAGTGGATCAAAATCATTCAGGAATTCCCCGACTCCGATGCGGGCAATCTGCGGCTCAATCAGATGTTCGAGCGCCTGCGCGGACGTGGGGCTGAGGTCAACGCGCAGGAGTTTCCCGAACTCCGCGAACCCACGCTCCAAGCCGCACAGATGGATGTCGTTGCCGCGATGATGTTTCTCGCAGAAAACGTGAGGAACACCGACGCGAAGGAAGCGTTCGCGTGGTACTCTGCCGCCGCCGAGCGCGGGCAAGTTTCCGCGATGACCACGATCGGCGTCATGCTCGTGAACGGGGTCGGCTGCGAGCGGGATTTGGGGAAAGCCGTGGACGCCCTTCGCGGTGCCGCCGAGCAGGATTCCGCGCCCGCGAAAACCGCACTCGGCGAATTTTACCTGCACGGAACGAACGTTCCGAGGGACGAAAAGAAAGCCTTCGATCTTTTCCAGGAAGCGTCCGATGCGGGCGACTTGCGCGGCATGGATTCGCTGGGCGACTGCTATCACAACGGGAGAGGGACCAAGGTGAACAATGCGGAAGCCCTCCGCCTGTTCACGCTCGCCTCCGAAAAAGGTTTCGCCCGCTCCTTCGGAAATCTTGCCGTCCTGCACCTGAACGGCGACATCCCCAAGGCGGATGATTTCAAAGCCGTGGGCTTCCTGCAAAAAGGCGTGCGCCTCGGTGAGCCCTTCTGCTTCTACCTTTACGCGCGCTGCCTTGAAACGGGCCGGGGGGTGAAACAGGACATGGTTTTGGCGCGCGAAAATTATAAGAAAGCCGCCGAGAACGGGATCGGCGAGGCGCAGAAATGGTGCAAGGATCACGGCGTCGATTTCCAGCGCCCGAGCGGGCCGAAGCTGTAGTCTGCCGATAAACGATTTTGAAACCCTTCCGAAACCTCGCCCAAACCCACACGCCCGACGGTGCCCGCTTTTCGCTGCACGAACACGACGGCGAATATTTTCTCAAGCTCAACGGGCGGCAGCTCATGAGCACCACCTCCACGACGTCCGAGCTGCAGCTCGCACAATTGCCGTGCGAAGGCTTGAACGAGAAGGCCGATGCGTGCGTGTTGATCGGCGGGCTCGGGCTCGGCTACAGTTTGCAGCGCGTGCTGGAATTGGTCGGGCCGAACGCGACGGTTCACGTTGCGGAATTGCTCCCGGAAGTCGTCGCGTGGAATCGTGAATTCCTCGGCTCGGTGAACGGTGAATTGCTGAACGATCCGCGCGTGAAAGTGTTCGTGCGCGATGTTTATGAAGTGATCCGCGTGGCCCCGAAGCCGACCTACGACGCGATCCTCCTGGATGTGGACAATGGCCCGACTTCCTTCGTGCAGGCGAAAAACTCGCGCCTTTATCAACGCAGCGGATTCGATCTCATCGCCCGCACGCTGCGTCCCGGCGGACGCGTCGCCTTCTGGTCCGCCTGCCCCGAGCCCGGCTTCATGGACAACCTCTCACGCGCCGGCTTCTGGACGGAAGCCGTGCCAGCGAAAGCGCACGAGCGTGCGAAGCGGTTCGCGCACGTGATCTATCTAGCTGGCAAGCCGGATTGAACGTAAGAGGGCAAGGCTCCCTGCCGAGCCCTGCGCTTTTCCGCGA
>JANLQB010000461.1:0-4584 GCA_031367565.1 Verrucomicrobiota bacterium | reverse complement strand
GGGCGCGTGCGGGCTGGCCGGAATTTGGCGAGCCGATATTTGCGAATCGGAATCCCGGTCCACTGCTGGTGGGAGCACGGGCGGATGGCGGCGCGCTGGCGATGACTGCCAATGAAACCGATGATGCGACGGACCGGGTGGAAATTTTTCTACCGAAGGAAAAACGACGCGTCGCGCTCGCACAGAGGAATCCTTTTTGTGCCGCGCTCAGCCCCGACGGACGCTGGGCCGTGACGGGTAGTTTCCTGGAATCCGGGGCGCAGCTTTGGAGCCTACCCGATGGCGGTCTGGTGAAAAAACTATCGTATCCCGAACTAGTGCTCGGCGGCGCCTTCTCGGACGGAGGCACCATCCTTTGGCTCTCGGGAAACCACGGAGTGCAGCGCCTTTCCACGAAGACGTGGGAGCCATCCGGGTCTATGATCGCCGGTGCGTTCCCCGGTTTCGCGATCAGTCGCGATGGCCTGCGTGCGGCGAGCTTGGCGCGGTCGGAGGTGGCACTGCACCGGACGCCGGATCTTGCGGAAATCGCCCGGCTTCCGGTGCCCGCTTTCGCCGGTCCCGTGGGCTCTGGCACGCTGGCATTTAGCGGCGATGGTGGCCGGCTCGCTCTTCAGACCGCGGCTGGCAGCGTCGTCGTGTGGAATCTGGCCGCGCTACGGGAAGAGCTGCGCGCCATCGGCATGGAGTGGTGAGCCGTGCCGCCGAAGTAAAACGGATTCCGTTTTCGAATCTGAGGCGCGGCCTGCTATCACCACCGGACATGAAAATCATCCGCGCGCCGCTTTTCAAATGGGACACCTCGCTCCCGGCGACCCGCGCTTTGCTCGCCACCGATCTGCCACCGCTGCTTTTCGGGGCGAGGAAACTTTAGTGCGCGCGTCGCGGGAGAAATTGCGCTCAACTCGCGGGCGATGACGCTTTCTGAAATCAAATCACACCTCGAGCAGATCGGCATGGAGCCGACGCGCAGCCTCGGGCAAAATTTCCTGCACGATCAAAATCTCGCGGACTGGATCACCGCGCAGCTCGCGTTGAAGCCGGGGGAGCCGTGGATCGAACTCGGGCCGGGGCTGGGCGCGCTGACGGAGTTTGCGATGAAACGCTCCACGAACGCGCTGCTGATCGAGAAGGACGGGCGGATGTGCCATGTGCTCCGCGAGCGATTTCCCAGCGTCGAGATCGTGCACGGGGATGCGGGGGAATTCGATGTGCGCGATCTCTTCGCGCGCGGGCCGGTGAAGGTGATGGGCAATCTGCCCTACTACGTTTCGAGCCAAATCCTGTTTCAATTTACGGCCGAGCCGAGCCCGGTGAAGACCCTCGTTTTCACGCTGCAAAAAGAGCTGGCCGAGCGGCTCGCCGCGGGGCCGCGCACGAAAGCGTATGGCGCGCTCACGCTGCTCATCGGGCGGCGCTGGGAGGTAAATTATCTGCGCACGCTTTCGGACAAGGTTTTCTATCCCGCGCCGAAGGTGGAATCCGCCGTGGTCTCCCTGACGCCACGGACGCCGGGGAATTTGCCGGAGTGCGATGGCGCGCAATTCACGCGGCTCGTGAAGAAGGGCTTCGCGCAGCGGCGGAAACTTCTGCGCAAAAATCTGGTCGATCAGGTGAAGGACTGGCCGGCGCTCGCGACTCATCTCGGCGTGCTGGAGACGGCGCGCGCGGAGGAGTTGAGCCTGGAGCAGTGGATCGCGCTGACGAATTTTGTGACCGGCAACATCGCGCCGCCGGCGAGTTCGACGGCGGCGCAGGATGTCCACGGCGAGATTTTCGATGTGGTGGATGAAAACGATCGCGTGATCTCGCAGGCGTCGCGGCACGAGGTGCATCGGCGCGGGCTGCGCCATCGGGCGGTGCATGTGTTCGTGTTCAACCGGCGCGGCGATCTGTTTTTGCAAAAGCGCTCGCGCTGGAAAGACAAGCATCCGGGCCAGTGGGACAGCAGCGCGGCGGGCCACGTGAATGCGGGCGACACCTTCGCGGACACGGCGCCGCGCGAGATTCACGAGGAACTCGGAGTCGAGGTGAGGCCGGAGGAAATCGCGGCGCTCGCGGCGTGTGAAAACACCGGCTGGGAATTCGTGCGGCTATTCCGCGCGGAGCACGAAGGTCCGTTCAACCTGCCGCCTGCTGAGATCGAGTCCGGCGCGTTTTTTTCCGTGGAGCAAATCACGCGCTGGATCACCGCGCGCCCGCAGGATTTCGCGCCGGGATTTTTGGAATGTTGGCGGGTATTTCGCGAGTCGCGGGTGAACGATTGACATCCGCCAACGGGACGAATACCAACCGCGCCATGGCTGAACTTCACGAATCCAAAAGCGTCGCCGCGAGCGACGTGCACATCATCGGCTCCATCACTTTCAAGGGCGAGCTCACGTTCGACGGCAAGCTGAGCGGGGGTAATATCACGGGACGCATGCTGTCGCTCGGCTCCTCGGCAACGATCGACGGAGACATCGAGTGCGATGCGCTTTCGATTGCCGGAATCGTGAATGGCAACGTGACGGTGACCGGGAAATGCGAGCTGCATCCGTCGGCGCAGCTCAACGGGAATCTCAACACGTCGCGCCTGGTGATGGCGGACGGTGCGACGCTCATCGGCCAGGTGCAAATCCGCCCGGCGGGGACTGGCGGGATCCCGCTTCCTCCGAAGAAGTAACGGCGTTTTTCTCTCTACTATTTTATGAACCACGTCATTCCCCTTCGCTTCATCGTCACTCTCTCGCTCCTGATTTCCGCAGGCGCTGCCACCGGATTGGCGGAAGATTTTAAGCCTGAGCCGGGTTTCATCAGCCTCATCAATGGCAAAGACCTGACGGGATGGGGATACAAGCCGGACGACAAATTCGACGGCAAGACCGAAGCGAGTGACGGGCGCTACACGGCGAAGGACGGGATGATCGTGGTGAACGATTTCGACGCCGCGAAAGGCCCGCATCTTCGCCAGATGTACACGACGCGGGAGTTTCCGAAAAACTTCATCCTGAAGCTGGAGTTTCGCGCATCGGTGAATGCCGACAGCGGGATTTTCATCCGCGAGCCTCAGTTGCAGTGCCGCGACTATCTGGTGGCCGGGCCTTACAAAAATCTGAAGAGCTACAAGCCGCAGGATTGGAATTTAATCGAGGTGACCGTGAAGGACGGTGTGGCGCGCTGTACCTGCAATGGCGAGGTGCTGGAGGAAGCGTTGAAACTCCCGGCGACTGGACCGATCGGGCTGGAAGCGGATCACGGCCAGATGGAATACCGCCGCATCCAGCTCAAAGAGCTGCCGTAGTCGCTAGGGCAGGCTGACCTGCACCTGGTAGAAATTTAGCGCGCCCGCAGTATTCAAGTTTGCGTTGTAGTTCATCGGGTTGCCAGTGCCCGATTGGATCGTATTGGCAGGCACCCATGACCCTGATGAAAGCGCGGGCCGCGAGAAGAGTAGATACTTTCGCCCGACGCTCGTCGTCCAGCTCACGGTCAACTGGTTGCCCGTACGAGTGATGTCCGGGCGCAGAATGCTGGCAGGATTGCGAGGATCGGTCAGGGCGACGTATTCGCTGGAGTTGATGCTGCCGTCGCCGTCGGGATCGAGCTGCGGGTCGATCGCGTCGCTGGCGAGGATCACGCCCCAGCGGGTCAGCGTCCATTGTGAGTAGGCGGGACTCACAACTTGGAAAGTCTCGATGGCACTAGAGGCAAGCGCCTGCGCTGAAGTCCCGCCCGTCGGCACCACGAAGGCGCGCGCGGTGTACGCGCCTGCTGGAGCAGGGTCATAGGAAACTGTCATCTCGATTGTTTTACTGCCCGCTGCCACCAGTTGAGTGGCGGTGGCGATGAGCGTTCCGGATGGGTTCGAGATTTCGAGGCGAATATCCCGCGCAACTGTCGCCGCATAGTTGACTGCGTAACGAAACACGTCGCCGCTCGTGAAGGTCGGGGGCTCACTTGCGAGCGATACTGAATTGAACGTCGGAGCAGGGTTGATTTGGATCGGCATTGCGCCCGATTGCGCGAGAAGCGCGGGGTTCGTCATCATACATACGAGCGTGTATGAGCCTGCGGAGTTTCCGACCAGTGGAGTGACGTTCAATTCAAGCAAGCCAGTGCCCCGCTTCACGTTCACCGTTCCAGTACCGCGCGCGTCACCGTTCGCATTGGAAAGCGTTATATTCAGCGCTGCGTCGCTGCTCGCGACATATTGCACCCGCACAGGAATAAGCGCGGACGCGGGGCTCGTCGGGGGTGCCGCGATGATACTGGTAAATGGTGCAACTTCGCGCGCGACCGGGTCTGGACCAGCGTGACGCGCGAGGGCATTCACAAAAGTGCCGCCGGTCGGTGTGAGGAATATACTCCAGCGATATGGTGTGCCGTCGATGAGCGCCTGGTTGAGAACGAACGAGACTGGAACCGTGCTGGTCCCGGCCGGGATGGCGAAACGCGCGCCACCCTTAAAGTTGAAAGCCTGATCCAGCAAGTCCACTTCGAGATCACACGCGTCTTGCGCGGTCACTTTGAGAACAGCGGAGACATTTCCGGTGAGTGGAAGAAGGGCAGGAAGGTCGGTGGGAATGATGCTGTTGGCGTTTT
>JANLQB010000406.1:0-10604 GCA_031367565.1 Verrucomicrobiota bacterium | reverse complement strand
GTCTGAAGGCGAAGGTGAGTCAGCCAGCATCGCCGGTCAGCGCGAACGCGATCTCAATGAGATTCAATCCGCCGCTTACCGCAAAGTGCAGGAGATCAAAGGCGAGGCGGATGCAAAGGCCAGTGAGATTTATGCGAAGGCCTATTCGCAGAATGCGCAGGCTGCGGAATTCTATGGCTTCCTGAAAAGCATGGAGACATTCCGCGTGATTTCTTCGCGGGACTCCACGCTTGTGCTTTCGACCGATAGCGATCTTTTCAAGCTGTTCAAACACATCGACGTGAAGCCTGCGCCCGTTTCTGCAAAAGAACCCGTGCAGGAAAAATCACCGATCGAGCAGTAGCTCGAATTAGGCGGAAACGGTGGCTAGTGAAAATCGTGAGAGTCCACGGTCGCGACTGGGCGGCAGGCTAACCCTGCCACGCTGTCGGCTTTGATGTGGATGACTCCGTGGCGGTGCTGCACGCGGCCGAGGATGCTGAGGAAACCTTCATGGACGGTGACGAGGCGGTGTCGTTCGAAGATTTGCGGCGTGAGGATGGCATTTGCCACACCGGTTTCGTCTTCAAGGCTGATGAACGTAAAGCCTTTCGCGGTGCCGGGGCGCTGTCGGCAGATGACGGCACCGGCGATGCGGACGTGGGTGCCGTCGGGCGCTTTCTCCAAATCACTCGCGCGCCACACGTCGGGGAGTTGATCGCGAATGAGCGCCATGGGATGCGGGCCGGTGGTCATGCGCGTGCGACGGTAGTCGGCGGTGAGGCGTTCGTGCGCCGTCATGGGCAGAAGCGGGGAATCTTCGCGGACTTGCAGCGCGGCGAAGAGGTCGTCGGCGGGTAAAGGCGCGCGTTCGGTTTCCCACAAGGCGGCGCGGCGATGGGTGCTGAGTTTGTTGAGCGCGCCGATCTCGGCGAGCGCGCGGAGGGCATCCTTGGGCATGGGCACTCGCGCTTTGAAATCGTCCAGCGAACTGAATGGGCGCGTCGATCTTTGTACCAGCACAGTTTCGCCGTGCGAGCGTTGCCAGCCTTGCACGACGCAGAGTCCGAGGCGGACGGTGCGATCGTCTTCGAGCGTGCAGCGCCAGTCGGAGACGGTGACGCAGACCGGACGCGTGCGGATGCCGTGGCGTTTCGCGTCCTTCGTCAAAGTGTCAGCCGAGTAGAAACCCATCGGCTGATTGTTTAAGAGCCCCGCGAAGAACTCAGCCGGGCGATGGACTTTCAGCCAGGTGCTCGCGTAGGTGAGCAGCGCGAAGCTGATGGCGTGTGACTCGGGGAAACCGTAGAGCGCGAATGATTGGATGGCCGAGATGATTTGATCGCTTTTCGACTCATCGACGCCTTTCTCGCGCATCCTTGCTTTGAGTTTGGCGACGACCTTTTCCATGCGCTCGTGCGAGCGATGAAAGCTGACGGCGCGGCGCAGTTCCTCGATTTCATCGCCGCTGAAATCGGCGATCACCATGGCGATTTGGAGCATTTGCTCTTGGAATAGCGGCACGCCCAAAGTGCGACGGAGGATCGGTTCGAGGCGGTCATCGATGTAACTGACGGCTTCCTCGCCACAGCGTCTGGCGAGGAATGGATGCATGAGTCCGCCTTGGATCGGTCCTGGGCGGATGATGGCGACTTCGATCGCGACATCGTAGAAACACGCCGGCTTCATGCGCGGCAGCGTGGCCATCTGGGCGCGGCTTTCGATTTGGAAAACGCCGATGGTGTCCGCGCGGCACATCGACTCGTAGGTGGCTTTGTCGTCCTTCGGAATCCTGGCGAGATCGACGGGGCAGCCGCGTTTGGCGCATAGCTCGACCGTGTCTTGCAGGACAGACATCATGCCTAGTCCTAACAAGTCCACTTTGATGATGCCCAGATTGGCGCAATCGTCCTTGTCCCATTGCGCGATGCTGCGGTTTGGCATCGACGCATTTTCCAAAGGCACGATCGCGCCGAGGCGGCCCTGACAGATGATCATGCCGCCGGAGTGCTGGCCGAGATGACGCGGGAGTCCGCGGATGTGCTGATAAAGCGTGGCGAAGGTGGATGCGCGTGGGTGGGCGGCGGGCAGGCCGGCCTGGGCCATTTGCGCTTGCAGATCGAGCGTGTGCGGGAAGTCGCCATGGGCGAAGAGCGCGGAGAAACGTTCGGTGACGCTGTCGGGAAAGTTGAGCACTTTCCCGATCTCGCGAGCGGCGCTGCGTCCGCGATAAGTGATGACGTTCGCCGTCATGGCCGCGCCCCATCTTCCGTAACGACGATAGACTTCCTGAATGACGCGCTCGCGCCGATCGCCGCTGGGTAGGTCGAGGTCGATGTCCGGCCAGCTTTTGCGGCCTTCGCTGAGGAAACGCTCGAAGAGGAGTTCGTGCTCGACAGCATCGACGGCGGTGATGCCGAGGCAGAAGCACACGGCGGAGTTTGCGGCGCTGCCGCGGCCCTGCACCATGATGTTCTGATCGCGGCAGAAATTCACGATGTCCCAGACGATGAGGAAGTATCCGGCGAAGCCTAACTTCCCGATGAGAGTTAGCTCGGTTTCTAACTGAGGTGGGATTTTGGCGGGTAGCTTCGGGCCGTAGCGGCGGTGTGCGCCTTCGTAGGTGACGCGTCGGAGGAATGATTCCTGGCTGCTGCCGTCGGGGGTTTCGTAGCCTGGAAATTGGTAGCCTAACTCGCCGAGGCGAAAGGTCAGGCGTTCGGCGAGGCTGACTGTATTCGTGATGGCTTCGGGGAGGTCGTGGAAAAGTGCGGTCATTTCCCCGGCGGTCTTTAGGCGGCGTTCGCTGTTCGGGCTGAGCAGGCGGCCGGCGGCGTCGAGATGGGTATGATGGCGCAGGCAGGTGAAGGCATCGAGTGCCGGGCGACCTTCGGCGGTGGCGTAATCCACGCCATTCGTGGCAAGCAAAGGGACGCGATATTTTTCCGCGAAGGCGACGAGCTGACGGATCGTGCGCTCTTCGCCGCGCAGGCGGTGGCGTTGGAGTTCTACGAAGACATTTTTGGGGCCGAAGGTGCGGATGAGTTCGACGAGCGGCGCGTCTTGGCCGCGCAGCGTGCTTTGCCCTGCGAGCGCGACGAGTCCTTCGGCAAATTCGGGTAACTCTTCCCAGCCGATGGCGCATTCACCTTTTGCGGCGCGGAGATGCGCACGGCTGAGGAGCGTGCAGAGATTGTGGTAGCCGCGCGGCGTTTCGACGAGGACGGGTAGGATCGCGCCGTCGGTCAGCGTCAGCTCGCAGCCGACGATGGGGCGCACGCCGGTTTCCGCAGCGGCGGAGGTGAAACGCGGGGTGCCGTAGAGGCCGTCGCGGTCGCAGAGGGCGATGGCGGGGAGATCGAGATGGGTGGCGACGGAGATGAGTTCGGCGGGTTGCGAACTGCCGCGGAGGAAGCTGAAGGCGCTGCGGGCATGGAGTTCGGCGTAGCTCATCCGCTCGCTAGTCATAAACTCCCTCCACCGCCCACGCGCCTTCCTGTTCATAAATCCGGCACAGCGGGCCGCCTTCGATTTGCACGTCCCACTCGGCGCGGCTCCAGGTGCGGCCTTCCCACCAATCGCCGGAGAGCAGCATGGGGCCATGCGCGGCGGTGATGGGGCCGCGCAGCGTGGCGGTTTGTAGAGAAATGGGACGGCCCTTCATTTGCACGCTGGCGGGGATCGGTGGGCGGAAGCGGCGCAGGGCGAGGCCGAGCGGGAGGGCGACGGCATCGGCGGCGCAGGGCGGGGCGGTAAAGTTTGCGGGGATGAGGCGGAAGGCGTCGGGGCGATGCGTGGGGTCGAGGATGGGGACGCCGACGCGATCATCGCCGACGAGGGCGGTGAGGCGCGCGAGGGTTTCGTAGAGTTGATTCGGATCGCGCAGGGCGCTTTCAAAAAGTCCGAACTGCTGGCGTGCGCCGCGCGCGGGTGTGGCGTCGAGGTGCAGTCGGATGATCGGGTGCGCGGCGGTGAATTTTTCCAGATGCGTTTCCAGCATTCCGAAGAGCACGGGGACCTGGCTGGTGGGCGAGGGGATTTTAAAGGTGCGCTCGGTTTCCGTGCCGTCGGCGAGGGTGAGTCGCAGGGTGAGTTCGGCGGCGACGAGCCAGACGTTTTTGAGT
This sequence comes from Verrucomicrobiota bacterium, assembly GCA_031367565.1. Lineage (GTDB taxonomy): Bacteria > Verrucomicrobiota > Verrucomicrobiia > Chthoniobacterales > Chthoniobacteraceae > JANLQB01. The sequence continues at coordinate 6,501 of JANLQB010000406.1, read as the reverse complement.
CGTTGCGCGAGGGCTTCGATGAAACGGCGGAGGATGAAAAGCAGCGGTTCGAGCGTTTCGATTTCCTGCTCGAACTCGATGCTCTCCTCGAAAATTTCCGGCGGCGGCAGGCAGCGCAGCGGGCGCTCGACGCGACCGGTGGCGCGGGCGTGGAGGGGGAGTGCTTCCGCGCCGAGTCGCTCGACGAGGGCGCTGCGGCCAAGTGCCACTAATTCGCGCAGCGTGCGGATGCCCCATTTTTCGAAAATGCAGAGCAGCGTGGGCGATGGATCGAGTGCGGCGACGGGAAGATCGGCGAGTTCGCTGGCGCATCGGATCGCGCGCCAATCGGATGTGCTCTGTGCGGCGAGCAGCGCGAGGTCGGCGGTGGGCGCGAAGCCGAGCTGCGCGTCGAGATGCAAGGCGGCGAAGTGCGCGCGGAGCTTTTGCGAAAGCTCGCGCGGATCGGGTGCGCGCGTGCTTTTTAACTCGATGGTGCAAACGCCGGGAGCGGTGTCTTCGACAAAAGGCGAGGCGCTGAAAGCGGCTTCGAGCAGGGTGGCGGTGGCGGTGCGTTCGGCGGTGGGTGAACGGAGTTTGGCGAGCACGCCGGGGCAGCGCGTCTGGGCCTGCGTGGCGGTGAGGCCGGGGACGATGCCAAGCGCACGGGCGGCGGCGGTGCTTTGCAGGATGGGTGCTTTCGAGGCTTTTTCGGCAAGGAGGATGACGGGGCGGGTGCGCAATTCGGGCTCGTGGCGGAGGGCGGCCTGGAGCGCAAAATCGGAGATGACGATGGCGGCGAACATGGGCGGGAAAAGTCATCCGGCTTGCGCCAAATCTTCCTGAATCATCGCCGCCCGATTTCTCGTCAACTCCATCCGCAGCGTGCGGACGATGATTTCCTGCTCGTCGTCGAGCGCTGCGAGGCCCGGTCGGTTTTCGAGAAGGAGGCGGGCTTGGGCGCAGGGGATCATCGGGCGCGGGGTGAGGATGAGGCCGGCGAGGCCGGTGGGCTCGATGGCGCGCTGGAGGCGATACCATTGCGGGGTGGGGATGCGGCGCAATTCGGCTTCGGCGTTGCCGCGGAGGTCGAGGACGACGAGCGGGAGATTGCCATCGCGCAGGAGGAGATCGGCGCTGCGCAGGGCTTCATCGGCGGTGCGGCAGCGGACCCAGAGCAGGCAGGAAAGCACGGCCTCGCCAGCGGAGGCGGGGTCGAAATTGTCGTGGCCGTCGATCAGCGCGGACCAGCGGGAGGCGGCGGCGCTTTTGCGAAGTAAGGAAACGAGGAGCGACGACGCGCCGCCGCCGGGCAGGGCGCTGACGATTTCCACGAGCGCGCCTTTGGGCAGGCCGCCTTCGAGCGTTTCATCGAGCGTGGCGATGCCGGTTTCCAGACGCGCGGCGGCACGGGGCGGGGGAGCGGAGCGGTGCCGCTCGATGAGTTCGTGAAGGTGAATGATGGTGCGGTTGAGCGGCATCGCACCGGAGCGTACAGGGAATTTAAGAGGTGTTCAAATGAACACTTTTCAAACTGCAAAAATACCTGAATCGGAAGAGGCGTAAGGGAGCGGCGCGCTGCTAGCTGCCTCTCGTGATTCGGTCGGCTTCTTCCCGGACTACGTCAGGCACGCCATCCGGTCGGCGTGCGGCTGCTGTGGGATGAGGTCGAGTTCGGCGAGGAGGGCGCGGTCTTCGTTTACGCCGGGGTTTTTGGCGGTGAGGAGTTTGTCGCCGTAGAAAATGGAATTCGCCCCGGCGAAAAAGCAGAGCGCCTGGCCTTCGCGGGAAAGGCGGGTGCGACCGGCGCTGAGGCGGACTTTCGCTTTGGGCAACGCGATGCGCGTGACGGCGATGAGGCGGACGAGCGGGAAGATATCCACGGGCGGCTGATCTTCGAGCGGGGTGCCCGGCATGGCCATGAGGCAATTGATCGGCACGCTCTCGGGCGCGGGGGCGAAATTGGTGAGGACTTCGAGCATTTTCAGCCGGTCGAGTTCCGTTTCGCCCATGCCGATGATGCCGCCGCAGCACACATCCATTCCGGCCTGTTGCACGGCGGCGATGGTGTTCACGCGATCTTGAAAAGTGTGCGTGGTGACGATGTTCGGATAGTGCTCCGGCGAAGTGTCGATGTTGTGATTGTAAGCGGTCACGCCCGCTTCCTTCAGCTTGCGCGCTTCGGTGAGCGTGAGCTGGCCGAGCGTCACGCACACTTCCATGCCGAGCTTGCTGACTTCGCGAATGGTCCCGAGCACTTGCTCAAATTTCGCATCCCCATCGCGCACGCCTTTCCACGCCGCGCCCATGCAGAAACGCGTGGAGCCATTCTCGCGCGCCCGCTGCGCGACCTCCATCACGGCCTCGGTGCTCATCAGTTTTTCGGCCTGCACCTCCGTCTTGTAACGCGAACTCTGCGCGCAGTAGCCGCAGTCCTCCGAGCAGCCACCCGTCTTGATCGAGAGCAGGGTGCAAAGCTGCACTTCGTTGTTGCTCCAGTTTTCCAGATACGCGTCCCGACCGCGCTGGATGAGGTCGAAAAACGGGAGTTCGTAAAGCGATTGGAGGTCGGAGAGGTGCATGGGGAAAGTTGAGAGTTGAAGGATGAAAGTTAAAAGACCGGAAAAGAAAGCGTCGAAGCGCGCGGACACTGGCAAGGCGGCCCGCGACTCTCAACCCTCAACTTTCAACGCTCATCCGTCCTAACGCGTCCAGCGTCCGCCCGCCGTGGAAAGCACCGGCAACTCGTCGGTCATGTATTGTGTCTTCCCCATCGCGCCCCACATGCGCGTGCCGGTCGCGGAGTAGAATTTTTTGCTCATGCTTTCGCCCGAGTGGCAGCTCCAGCTTTTCACAAAAGCATCCTTCGCGAAGATGCCACGGTTGATCTTCGTGAGATCGTTTTCGTGGAGCCAGCACTTCGAGGCGCTATCGAGATTATTCGAGTAGTCGAACATCCAGCACGCCTTGTTCGAGTGGCCGAAGAACTCGAAGCCCACGAGCTTCACCGAGCTGCGAGGCTGCCCGGCATTGAGGTAATTGATCACCTCGTCCGCCTTGTCGAAAAAAACGAGCTTCACATGGAAGGCATCGCGCACGCTGGCGATGTGGCCGAGGAGATCGTTCTTCTCCTGCTTCGACCGCGCGATGTAGGCGGGGCGATAGACGAGCCAGGTGATATTCACGTTCGGATTCGCCGCCTGGAGCTGCTGCATGCGGAGGCGCGAGGCTCGCACGAAATTCATCCACCAGTTGTCATGCGGCTGCGCTTTGAATTTCTCCCACTGCATGAGCGAGACGCCGCCGGTGAGGATCACATATTCGCCCTCGCTCGGCGGGATATTGGGCGACGGCGGGATCGGGGGCGCGGGGTTTTCCTGGGCGAGTCCCGTCGCGGAAAAAAAGCAGAGGGCGACGGCGGCGAGAGTGGCGAACATTTTCATCGGCGGTGAAAATGCCCCGATTTCGCGGGATGACAAGCGCGCGGGATTTACGGCAATTTCCCGGTTGACGGAGGCACCCGGCCCGCTGACACTCCGCGCCCTTTCGCCATGCGCCATACCATCTCGGTCCTCGTTGAAAACAAATTTGGCGTGCTCACACGCATTGCCGGCATGTTCAGCGGACGTGGGTTCAATATCGACTCCTTGAATGTCGGTCCGACCCTCGATCCGTCCACCTCGCGCATGACCATCGTCGTCAAAGGCGACGATACCACGCTGGAACAAGTCACCAAGCAGCTCAACAAGCTCATCGACGTGATCGAGATCGAGGATTTCTCCGACGATGAAGTCGTCGAGCGCGAACTCGTGATGATGCGTGTGAAAGTGGACGCGCAAGCGCGCGCCGAGGTGATGCAGATGTGCGATATTTTCCGCGCGAAAATCATCGACGTGCAGCACAACAACCTCGCGATCGAGATCACCGGCAACGAGTCGAAGATCGATAAATTTCTCCTCCTCATGGACAAGTTCGGCGTCACCGACCTGACCCGCACTGGTCGCGTCGCCCTGGCGCGTCGTTCCTGCTAATTCCGTCTCTCAATTGTCACCACGGCACCACTGACTTCTCGCAAAGCCTCGAATCTCAACTCCCAACGCTCAACTTTTTCCAAAAATGCCCGCAAAAATCTACACTGACAAAGACGCTGATCTCTCCGTTCTCAAAGGCAAAACCTGCGCCGTTCTCGGCTTCGGTTCGCAAGGCCACGCCCACGCGCTGAACCTGAAGGAATCCGGTGTGAAGGTCATCATCGGCCTATATCCCGGCAGCAAATCGGCGGCGGTCGCGAAGGAAAAAGGCTTCGAGGTTTACGAGACCGGTGAGGCCGTGAAAAAGGCCGACATCATCTTCGTCGCGATCCCTGACACGAAGCAGCCCGACGCTTTCGAGAAGAGCATCCGCCCGAATCTGACGAAGGGAAAAACGCTCCTCTTCAGCCACGGCTTCTCCATCCATTTCAAGACGATCGTTCCGCCGAAAGATGTGGACGTCATCATGGTCGCGCCGAAAGGCCCAGGCCACATCGTGCGCCGCCAATTCACCGAAGGCAAAGGCGTCCCGGCGATCATCGCTGTTTACCAAAACCCATCGAAGAAGGCCAAGAAGGTTGCGCTGGCGTGGGCGAAAGGCGTGGGCGGCACGCGCGGCGGCGTGATCGAGACGAGCTTTAAGGAAGAGACTGAGACCGATCTTTTCGGCGAACAAACCGTCCTGTGCGGCGGCGCGAGCGCACTGGTGCAAGCCGGTTTTGAAGTGCTCACCGAGGCGGGTTACTCGCCTGAGATGGCCTACTTCGAGTGCCTCCACGAGTTGAAGCTGATCGTCGATCTGATGAACGAAGCAGGCATCGCCGGCATGCGTTTCTCGATCTCCGAAACCGCGAAATGGGGCGACGTGAGCGTCGGCCCGAAGATCATCGACGCCGGCGTGAAGAAGCGCATGAAAGCCGCGCTCAAGGACATTCAATCGGGCAAGTTCGCGAAGGAATGGGTGGCCGAATACAAAGGCGGCTACAAGAAATACAACGCGCTGCTCAAAAAGGGCGAACAGCACCCGATCGAAAAAACCGGCGAACGCCTCCGCGGCCTGATGCCGTGGATCAAGAAGAAGAATCTCAAAGGCGCGCAGGCGGCTTACTGATCGGCGGGATCGCCGTTTCCCGCTGCGCTGAAAGCAGCGTTGCCGGCATCAATTGTTCCATCTGAAGTGTTCCGTATCCGTGATTTAACGGGCGGGCTCCTCCGAAATCGTGCCAACAACCGCTCGTTCGAACCATTTCGGCTTGTTGTTGAGCAGAATGCCCGTTTTTCTTGCCGTCCATGCAATCTCCCCTCCGGCTCACCTTCGCATCGCTCTTAGGTGTCCTTGGAGTTTCCGTTCTCGGGCTCATGGCTCAGACGCCGCCGCCCCCGTCCCCTCCGACGGCCAAACTAAACGAGCCGTCGAGTCACACCCTCAAATTGGTGGAACGCGGCAGCTACATGGAATTGCCGCCGGATGTTTTCAATGACCTCACCGAGGCGACGGTGGAGGCGTGGGTGAAGTGGAACGCGTTCGGCAATCGCTACCAGCGCATTTTCAACTACGGCGCAAGTGGGCGGGACTTCGGCATCACGACGCTCACCGGCACGAATACGTTGTGGTTCGTCATCGGCGATCCGACGGACGGTCTGAAGATCGCGAAGGTGGAAAACACGCTCAAGGCGGGCGAGTGGACCCATGTGGCGGCGGTCGCGGGCAGCGGAGGGATGAAGCTTTACTTGAACGGTGCGCTCGTCGCGACGGATCCCTACACCGGCTGCTTCAAGAGCCTCGGGACCGGCAACGCGAGCCGGCTTGGGCAGAGCGTGGACCCGAAAATTGACGACACGCCATTCGATGGCGAACTGGCCGAGGTGCGCGTGTGGAAGACGGCGCGCTCGCTGGAACAAATCCGCGAGAACATCACCAGCCGACTGACGGGAACCGAGAAGGGCCTTGCGGCCCTGTGGAATTTCGACGACCCGGCGAATCCGGGGCGCGACGCGTCGCCGAATCATCACGACGGAAAATTGATGGGCAATGCGCGCGTGGCGGGAGCCTCCGTCGGCAGCGCGGTTTCGTCCCTCACTGCGGGAGCTGGGCAGAGTGCGCCGCCCCTCGCGGGAACAGCGGAAACATCCGGACGCGTGCTCTTCCTGGACGGGAAGGGGAGCTACGTGGAACTGCCGCCAGACATGTTGAGCGATCTCGATGAAACCACCGTCGAGGGATGGGTGAATTGGGAGCGATTCGCCGCCTTCTCACGCTTCTTTGACTTCGGTGAACCCTGGCACGGCATCAGCGTGAACAACGACAGCAGGACCCGTGACCTCACGTTCAACGTGATGCCGTCGGATGTGAGGTCGTCCGAATTCCAAATTCGCTCGAATGGGGCGCTCGAGCTGAATCGGTGGGTCCACATCGCCGCAGTCAACTCCCGGCAGGGCATGATGCTCTACCTCGATGGACAGTTGGTGGGCACACGCCGCTCGCCGGGAA
>JANLQB010000352.1:0-2179 GCA_031367565.1 Verrucomicrobiota bacterium | reverse complement strand
CAAAAGCCCCGCGACGAAACCCGCGCACAGTGCGGCGAAAAGTGTTTCCCGTGGATTGTGGCGCACGTATTCCTCGCCGTCTTCGCGCAGCGTGCGGGCGCGTCTGCGGGCTTGGTTATAGGCGACTTCCGCTTGCGTTTTTACCTCCTCCGCCACCGCCGCGCCTTTCGTTTTCACGTCATCGACCGCGGCCCCGATCTTCGCCCGCACCTCGTCGGCGATGCCGGTGGATTTCGCTTTCAGATCGTCGAGAACTACTTCGAGATCGTGCTCCGAAAGGCTGAGTTTTTCGCGGAGACGCGCGAGGAGTTCCTCACCCTTTCCTGAGATGAACGTGAGATCGTCATCCGTCAGTTGCGCGTAGCGTTGTTTGAGCTGGCCTTTGATTGCGTCCCAGTTTTTTTCGAGCGTGAAATGTTTCATGGAAAATGGTTCGCAAGAGACCCGGCCATTGGCTGTGTGGAAACGTTACTTCGGCGCGTCGGCGTTGAGGATTTCCACGATCAACGTTTCGAGTTTTGGAAAATCGATCGGCTTGGTGAGATGCGCGGCAAAACCGATCTCACGACTCTTCTCCACGTCTGCATTCATGCCATAACCGCTCACCGCGATCGCGCGCAGGGGACCGAGTGGCTGCAGCTTTTCGAGTAAGTCCCACCCGGTGCCATCGGGCAATCCGATGTCGCTGATGAGCAGGTCCGGTGGAGACGTTGAAAACTGTGCGACCGCGGCCGCCACGCTGCCCGCCGCCGTCACGCCATAGCCCTTCCGCCGAAGCGCGCGCGCAAGGACGCGGCGCGTGTCTTCGTGATCTTCCACGACCATGATCGTTTTGCCGCGCACTCCCTCGCTCGGGCTCTGCGCCAGCGGTTCGCTCATCGGCTCGGGTGTCGTGGTGGTGGGAAGCGAGACGCGGAAGGTCGCACCGCGATCCCTCCCTTCGCTGAGCGCGCGAATCTGACCGCCGTGCCCCTCGACGATCGCACGCGTGATCGCGAGACCGAGACCGAGACCAGTCACCTCGGGCTGCGGATGCCCACGGCTGAATGCGCCGAAGATCGCAGCCAGTCGATCCGGCTCGATCCCGATTCCGTGGTCCCGGATTTCGACCACGACACTACCGTCTTCGTTGACCGTCGAGACTTCGATGCGGCCTCCCGGCGGTGAAAACTTCACGGCGTTCTTCAGTAGATTCCACAGCACCTGAGTGAGTCGGGGAGAGTCGCCAAGTGCGGTCGGGTTCGTCGCCGCGAGTTCTGTATGGACCGTGATTTTTTTGTCGTCGATCTGCGGCTGGCACACGTCCAGCGCTGCTTCGATCGAGCTGTGGAGATTCACTGGATTGTGGGCGATTTGCAGCCGCCCGCTGGCAATTTGCGTGAGATCGAGCAAGTCGTCGATGAGCCGTGCTTCGAGTTCCACGTTGCGCTGGATCATCGAAAACGTTTCCCGCAAATCCGGCGTGAGCGTGGAGTCGCCGAGCGTCGCGGAGACGAGGGAAAGCACGGGCGCGAGCGGAGTTCGCAACTCATGGCTCAGCATCGCGAGGAATTCATCCTTGGTGGCATTGGCCGCGCGCAGCGAGTCGTTGTTCGTGCGGGCTTCGCGATACAGGCGCTCAAGTTCAAGGCGCTGATCGTCGATGCGACGCTCGGCCTGCACTTTGTAGATCGCGTTATTGATCGCGAGACGGATCGCGTCATCAGTCGCTTCCGCCTTCAGGAGATAATCGTGTGCGCCCGCTTTCATGAGCGCGACTGCGGCCTGCTGATTTCCTGCCGCGGTGAGGATGACGATGGGAAAGGGAATGCGATCCTGCGCGTCACGAGCACCTCGCAGGAAGTCCAGTCCGATGCCATCCGGCATCGCGTCATTGAGCACCACGCAATCTGGTTTGGTGGTTGCCAGCGATCGGAGCCCGTCGGCGATTCGACCCGCCTCCGTCACTTGGTATTCAGCATTTATGTCCCGACTGAGGTGGCCGATGAGCGTTGCGCGATCGTCGGCGCTGTCGTCCACGATGAGAAGGGTTCGTTGTTCCATGAAAATTTTCTCGGGAAAGTTGTCCCTCCGAATCGTCGGCGGGAGGCGCTCCGGTCTGCTCATTCTGAAAAAGAAAATTTGCCGCTGCCATACACGCAGCCGTGTCGCACGCGCCGAACAGTCTCCAGCCATGCAA
>JANLQB010000349.1:0-1601 GCA_031367565.1 Verrucomicrobiota bacterium | reverse complement strand
CGTCTCCGGGCCGATGTGCGGCGCTTCGAGGCCTGGGCATTTTCGCGGGGTTTGCACGGTGGTCTTGAAGCTTTTCACGATCGTGCTGCCGGGCGCGGCGGTGTTCGGGCTGAAGGATTTCCAGCAATGCACCGTCCTTCGCCGCATGGTGCGCGACTTAAATATTCCGGTGAAAATCATCGCCGCCCCGACGGTCCGCGAGCCGGACGGCCTCGCGCTGAGTTCGCGCAATCGCTATCTCACGCCCGAAGAACGCGCCCAAGCCCCCGTGCTCCGCCGCGCCTTGCTCGCCGCCGCCGCTGCTTTTCGCAAAGGTGAAACGAGCACTTCAAAATTGCGTAAACTCATCGCAAAATCCATCATCGCGGCTCCCCTCGCCCGCGTCGATTACCTCGAAATCCGCGCCGCCGACTCGCTGGCAGACGTAAAGACCGCGACCCGCAACACGGTGATCGCCCTCGCCGTCTTCTTCGGAAAAACCCGCCTCATCGACAACATCCAGCTTTCATGAAGCCCTACGATTTTATCGTCATCGGCAGCGGCATCGCGGGCCTCAGCTTTGCGCTCAACGCGTCGGCGCACGGACGCGTCGCCATCGTCACCAAAGGCAAACGCGGCGAATCGAACACGGCGTGGGCGCAAGGCGGGATCGCGAGCGTTACGAGCAGCGAGGATTCCTTCGAACTGCACGTTTCCGATACGCTCGATGCGGGCGCGGGGCTTTGCGATGAAAAGGTCGTGCGCTCGATCGTCAGCGATGGCCCGGCCCGCATCCGCGAGCTGATCGAGATCGGCGTGAATTTCGACGAGCGCGAACTTCCCAACGGTGGGCACGAACTCGATCTCGGGCGGGAAGGCGGCCACAGCAAACGCCGCATCCTCCACGCGCGCGATGTCACCGGCCGCGAGATCGAGCGTGCCCTCCTCGCGGCGATCGAGAAAAACGCGCAGATCGACGTGTTTGAAAATCACATCGCCGTCGATCTCATCACGCTCGCGAAGCTCGGCTACGTAAGCGAAGACCGCGTGCTCGGCGTTTACGTGCTCGATGAAGCGAGCGGTGCGGTCGAAACACTCCGCAGCGACCGTGTCATCCTCGCCACGGGGGGCTGCGGGAAAGTGTATCTTTACACGACAAATCCTGACATCGCGACGGGCGACGGCGTGGCGATCGCGTGGCGTGCGGGCGCGAAGATCGCCAACATGGAATTCATCCAATTCCACCCGACGTGCCTCTTCCACAAAGACGCGCGCAGCTTCCTCATCTCGGAAGCGATCCGCGGCGAAGGGGCGCGCTTGCTTGATGCGAAGGGCGTCGAGTTCATGGCGAAATACGACGAACGCGGCGCACTCGCCCCGCGCGACATCGTCGCTCGCGCCATCGACGCCGAGATGAAACGAACCGGCTCGAAGTGCGTCTATCTCGACATCACGCACAAGCCCGCCGAGTTCATCCGCGAGCGTTTTCCCCACATCCACGACACGTGCCTCGCGCTCGGCATCGACATCACGAAACAGCCCATCCCCGTCGTCCCCGCCGCGCATTACCAATGCGGCGGCGTGCTCACCGATGAAAACGGCGCATCCAGCTTGAGCGGCCT
>JANLQB010000346.1:0-6887 GCA_031367565.1 Verrucomicrobiota bacterium | reverse complement strand
AGATTTTTGATCTTCGCGAAAGCAGCCGCGTTGAGCACGTCGATGATGCGACCGTGCTTCGTATCGGGGCTCGGGCGGATGATGACGGGGTCTTTATCGCCGAGCGTGTCCACGGCGTTTTTGAGCCAGTCTTTCAGGCGCTTGAGATCCTTGTCCGCGGGCGCGGCGTAGTTCTCCGTGTTGATCGAAACGGCGCCGTCCGACGAGATGTCGATGATGATGGGAGTGATGGCATCTCCGCCGTTGCTGCCCGCTCCCGAAGGCAGATTCACGCGGAGTTCCTTCTCCACGATCTGCGACCCCGCGCTCGCCATGAAAAAGAGCATGAGCACGAACACGACATCGACCATCGGCGCGATTTGGAATCCGATGTCTCCGTCTTCTGAACCTACTGATCCGGCCATATTCGATGAGTTGGGTTAGGGGGTGGGAGCGGCGCCGGGCTTGGCTTCGCTGTCTTTATCGGTCACGGAAAAGGTCACGTTTTGCACGCCAGCCGCGCCGGTGATGCGGAGGATGTTGCGGAGAAAATCCCAGCGGACTTTGCGATCGGCGCGGACGAGGACGCGCATGTTTGGGGAGCGTTTGGCGTTCACTTCCAGCGGCCCCTGAATGCCTGCCGGATCGGGATAGTTTCTCGTGTCCATGTCCACGGACCCGCTGTTGTTGATTTCGTTCCAGAGGACGTTGAGGACGACCTGGCCGTCCTTCGGCGACTGATCTTTTTCCTTCGCGTCCTTCGCCACGGGCAGGACGATGTCCTGCCGGATTTGCAGCACTTCCGATGTGCTGATCGTCATGAAAAACACGAGCAGCACGAGCAGGATGTCGATCATCGGCGCGATCTGGAACTCCGGATCTTCCTCCGGGACCATTCGGGTCGAAGCCCTTTTCTTCGAGGCTGAAGTGGCGTGCGACATCGCTCGTCGATTCGGAAATTAACCTGCCCAGTCGAGCGTCGAGCCGCAGTGTGGGCAGGGATTCACGCCGGGGGTGACTGCGCCGTTGCAGACGGGGCAGTTCGTGGTGAGGGCCATCGAGACTTTGCGCACGCCGCCCATCGCCATCGGAGTGCCGGCATGGAAGGAATCGCCGATGTGGACGCCTTGGAGTTCTTCGTAAGGGATGTCCTGGATCAGAGTATTCACCACGTCATCCGCGTGGACGATGCACATCTGGGAGACGTTGCGGAAGATGTAGTAGGAAACGAACGCTGGGATCGCGATGAAAAGGCCGCTCGCGGTTGCGAGAAGAACTTCGCCAATTTTACCCGCGAGCAAACGCGGATCGCTGACGCCGCTGCCGGCCAGCACGGAGAAGGCACCCATCATTCCGATGACGGTTCCGAGCAGCCCGATCATGGGGCTGACGACTCCGATGACCGAGAGATAGCTGTTCCGGGTGCGGAGCGCGGTGGCTTCGCGGAGACCGTGCTCGGCGAGCGCATTTTCGACGGCTTCCTTGCCGCGACCGATGCGGGTGAGACCGGCTTTCAGGACGTTGGCGAGGTAGTTCTTATTGGCGGCGCAAGTGGCCCACGCTTCCTGATAATTGCCAGCGCTGATCGTCTGCTCGATCGCCTGGATGAGCGGCGGCGGGGCGAGCTTGTCTTTACGCATCGTCATCGCGTTTTGCACGATCAGCGTCACCATCGTGATCGACGTGCCGACGATACAAATCCAGATGAGCATGATCAGCGGCCCGCCTTCCATGATCGTCTGGAGGATCGACTGCGACTCTGCGGCGTGTGGTGCCGCAGCTTCCTGGGCGAACCCGGAGGCATTCAGGGCAAAGAGGGCCAGTGCGAAGAGTGCCAGCGGGAGGAAACGACGGATTGGGTTCAGGAACATATAGGCGGTTGGAAAAGTGTAAGCGGAGGGTCGGAGGAGCGGTTTAGGGAACGACAATTTTGTTTTTGCGCAGCGCGTCCGCATGTTCTTGCGCCGACGCGACGGCCGCGGTGTCGTAATAGAAAATAGTGATGGTTCGTAAATAATCTTCCAAGGCACCCGAGCGATCATTCTCGGATTCCTTGACGAGGCCGGAAATATACATCGCGCGGCTGTAGGCAAACCGATTCGCAACCGGCACGTCTTTTTGTTTCAGCGCGTCCTCGACGATCGGCCCGATCAAGCTTTTCGCGGTGGCGAAGTCCTTCTTCGAGGCGGCGATGGCCGCGGAACCAATTTTCCCCTCGGGCGCGGAGGGATACGCTTTTTTGAACTCGCCGAACGCGGTTTCCGCCTTGGCCATGTCGCCGCTTTGGAGGGCGAGGAAACCGGAAAGGGCCGTGGCCTGTTGCGCCCAGTCGGTGGGCAGACCTTTGTATTTCGCCGCGAGAGAATTGATGATCGAGGAAGCCTTAGGAATGTCCTTCGCCGCGACCGCTTGCATCGCGGCGCCGTACTCCGGCGGAGGGGCCATGGAAATGGATTCGATCTGCGCGAGTGGGATGCTGATCGAGCCGCCTGTGGCCAACTGAATGCCCACGCCCGAAGCGGTGACGCCGATGATCGCGCCCTGCTGCACGGCTCCCGTTTTCAGCTTCAAAGACGCAGCCAGCCCCTGGCTGAACGCGTCGCCTCCCAAAATGGAAAGACCACACGCTGCCAGAAAAAGAAGTTGCTGGGGAGTAGAGGTGGAACGTAGCTTCATGCTCTTTTTTCGGGGGACGGAACGCTAAACGCAGGTCCCGCGAATTTGCAACCCGAAACCTTCCTCCTTCCTCTTTATGGTCAATTTAATGCGAAAATTTCAGCAGCCGATGATGATCTTCGTCACCGTCATCATCATCATCTGCTTCGCGTGGTTTTATAATACCAGCTCGACGCGCGAGGATCGTGGTGATGCGGATATCGCGGGTAAAGTCTATGGGCACACGGTGACGGGCGCGGAGTTCAAGCGCATGGGTCGCAAGCTCGCGATCTGCCAGATGCTCGGCCTCAACGATCTGATGCGGAATCTTGCCTACATCGGCAATCCCACATCGCGCAGCGAGATGGAGGGAAACTACATCTGGAACAGCATGATCCTGCGCCACGAAGCGGACGCGCTCGGCATCACTCCCGCCGAGTCGGACATCATCGACGCGGTGCAGAAGATCCCCGGTTTTTCGACGAATGGCGTTTACGATTCCATGAAGTACACGCAGTTCGTGCAAAACGGACTCGCTCCCAACGGCTTCACCACGGACCTCCTTGAGGAACTCGTCGGCGACTCCCTGCGGCTGGAGAAAATCAAGACACTGCTCGGAGCGACAGACAAGGCGACGATGTCGGAAATCCGCTCGCTGTACGAGCGCCGGAATCAGAAGACGGACTTGAGCGTGATCCGGCTGAAGCTCGACGATTTTAAGAAGGACGTGAAGGTTTCTGACGAGGATATGCAGAAACGTTTCGAGGAGAAAAAGGCGGCGCTCCAGCATCCGGAAAAGCGCAAGGTGAAGGTGGTCGCTTTCACGCTTCCGCAGGCGACTCCTCCGCTCGTGGGCAAGGATCGCGTGGTCGCTTTGCAAAAGCTGGCGGATACCGCGAGTGAGCTGGCGGTGGAGATGACGCAGAAGGACGCGAAGCTGGAAGATGCGGCCGCGAAAGCCGGCGCGACGGTCGTCGAAACGCCGGAATTTGAAGGCAGCGCGCCGCCGAAGGAAATCGGCTCATCGAGCGTCGTGGCGGAAGCGGCGTTCAAGCTCAAGACCGAGGAACCGAACGGTGACGTCGTCACCACGGATGGCGGCTACTACGTGCTCCAGCTCACGGGCATCACGCCGGCGAAACCGATGACGCTGGAAGAGGCGAAGCCGCAGTTGACCGAAGAGATGACCACCGAGCGGGCGAATGAGGCGCTGAGCCTGAAAGGCGCGGATCTTCGCAAGAAAATCGCCGAAGGCCTCGCCGCCGGGAAATCCTTCGCCGATGCCGCGAAGGAAGCGGGCGCGACGGCTGAAGCATTCCCGACTTTTTCGCCCATGGAGCGGCCCAAAGGCGATCAGCCGGACGGGCAGGAAATCATGGGTCGCGCGTCCGAGATGGGTGACGGCGAGCTGAGCGAATTCACCGCCGGCGGACTGCTCATCCACATCGACAAACGGCTGCCCGTGGACGAGGCCGGTTTCGAGAAGGAAAAGACGATGATCGCGACGAATCTCGAAGGCATGAAAAAAGAGGCCGCGTTTCAGCAATGGCTGAAAGAGCGGCGCATCGCGGCGGGCTTTGTGGAAGCGAAAGGCTAGTCCGCCGCGCGCGCCGGAACTGCGTCCCGCATGAGCGCCGACATCGACGAACTTTTCGACGACGCCAACGGCGATCTCGCGCTTGGCGAACTGGACGCGGCGGTGGAAAAATACCGCCGTTGCACCGAACTCGACCCCGCGTTCTTCGACGGCTGGCACGCGCTCGGGATGGCGCTCATGAAACTCGGACGTTTTCCCGAAGCGATCGAGGCCGGGATGAAGTCCGTCGAGTTGCATCCGAACGATCAGCTTGCGTGGTCGAGCCTTTCGCTTTTCTACGTGCGGAATCACCAAATCCGCGAAGCCGAAGCTGCCGGGGCGAAGGCGAAGATTTTGAGCTGGGGCGGAAAACTGAAAAAGGATCAGGACGCCACTCCTTAGCCCGCGGCAGTTTCGTTAAAACGAAAGCGACTCTTCAAAGTCGTCCGGCATTCTCACCGTTTCCGGGTGTTTCTGTTCATCGATTTGCTGTGCCGCTTCGAATGCGGCCAGCGTGAGCGTCTCGAGGTGCTCCTCCGTCAAGCGCAGCGCCACCTGCACGTCGTTGCGGACGACGATGGAGACGCTCAACTCACCGGGAGAAGCACCGACCGAATGCGTCGAAGCATCCACCACATGCAGCACCGCGGACAGTTTCGGGCCGTGTTCCAGCGGCGGGTTGTGATGATTGGCCACGCCTTCCACGATCACTTCCGGGATATTCCACTGCCGTAAAAGACATGCGCCGATCTCAGCGTGATTGCATCCGAGCACCGTGCTTTCCGCGTCGAGCCACGAAACTCCCTCCGTCTTCACTATCCGGCGCAATTCCGCGTGACTGGCCGGCGCGAGATTCTGGCCGAGCACGACTTTCCCGATGTCGTGGACCAGGCCTCCGGTGTAGGCGATCGAGGCATCCGTGGGGACGATCTTGGAAAGTCCGAGGACGTGCGGGGCCAGTTGCGCGGCCACGCGGGAGTGGTTCCACAGCGTCCCCGCTTCCATCGAGTAACCCGGAAGCTTCACACCGATCTGGCCACCAAAACTCAGCTCCATCACCATCCGCAGCGTGTCGCAATAGCCCAAGTATTGCACCACCTGATTCAGGGATGCGATCGGCTTGGACAGGCCGTAGCTGGCGGAATTGCAGAGCGCGAGCAGTTTGGTCGTCAGCATCAAATCCCGTCGCACGCAGGAAATCACCTCGTCGTAGTCCGCATTGGGATCGTTGAGCAGGTTCAGCAATTTCACGACGGTTGCGGAAGGCGCGCGCAGGTTCGGCGTTTTTCCGATCAGCTCTTCCGCCTTGGAGCGGGAGTGGTTGGCCTTGGCGGGAAGCGGCGAGGATGATGCATTAGGAGCTTTCATAACCCCTGCATCATTTAGCCTGTGCGGTGCCACCTAGGCATAGGGAAAACCCTGATACGGCCACTTTCTTTCCCGGCTTCTCTGCGGGCAATGCCGAACGGTCCTCCCTAGCAGCCACCGGACCGCCGAGTTCCCCGATTTTCGCTATCGCCCGCGGCGCGATCCCCGAATACTTCCAATCCATCCCGACATGAAAAACGTCTCTATTCACTCCGACGGCGCGTGCGTCGGAAATCCCGGCCCCGGCGGCTGGTCCGCAGTGCTCGAGTATGGCGATGTGAAAAAGGAAATCAGCGGCTCCGAGATCGCGACGACGAATAACCGCATGGAACTCCTCGCCGCCGTCGAAGCCCTCGCACGGCTGAAGGAACCGTGCGCGGTCGAGTTCGTCACCGATTCGCAGTATGTGCGCAAGGGCATCACCGAATGGATCAAGGGCTGGAAGGCAAAAGGCTGGATCACGCTCAAACGCGAGCCCGTGAAAAATGTGGACCTGTGGCGGCGGCTCGACACGGAAGCCGCGCGGCATCGCATCGTCTGGAAATGGGTGAAAGGCCACACCGGCCACGAAGGCAACGAACGCTGCGACGCGCTCGCGGTCGCCGAGATCGAAAAACTCCGCGCCCGCCACACCCCCGCGCAGCTCGCCGCCGCCCTCGTGGAATTCAAAGCGAAACAAACGCCCGCGCCACCGCCGGAATTTATTTTGTAACCTCGCCCGCGCCGATCCTCCTCGGCGTCGCGGGCCCCACGAATCCCTCGCAAACCTTCGCCGCCAGTGGGCGCTCACCATTATCGCGCGCACTCGAAGTCGTCGCCTCCGAGCTGCGCGATGCCGGAAAATCGGCGCACTTCGACGCGCTGAAACCGTGGCTCACCGGCGAGTGCGCCGCCTTTCCGCGTCCACGATTCCAGCCTTGCGCACGCTTTCCAAAACGGAATGCTCCGCACCCGCACATGTCTAGCAACGCGAAGTCTCCACTCGGTCTCATTTTTCTCACCCTCTTCATCGACATGGTGGGCTTCGGCATCGTCATCCCGGTGCTGCCGCTTTACGCGGAAGGCTCGCATATCGGCGCATCGCCCGCGCAGCTTTCGTGGATCGTCGGCATCTATTCGCTGCTCCAGCTCATCTGCGCGCCGCTGTTTGGAAAGTGGAGCGATCGCGTCGGGCGCAAGCCGGTGCTCGTCGTCAGCATCATCGGCACGGCGATCGGCTTCATCGTCCTCGGTGCAGCGAATACGGTCTGGATGCTCATCCTCGGACGCATCATCGACGGCGCGAGCGGCGGCAATGTTTCCACCGCGA
>JANLQB010000331.1:0-4343 GCA_031367565.1 Verrucomicrobiota bacterium | reverse complement strand
TAGGCGGAGCCGAGGAAGGCGAGGAGAAGAAAGAAGGTGGCGTGAATGCGGACTTCGATTCCAGCGATGCGCGCTATTTTAAAGGACCAGGGCATATTTTTGTATAATGACTAATACGCAACTGGCGCAGGAGTCGTGCGCATTTTGACACGCGGGTGCAGGAAAAGTTCAGTGACGATCGCGCAAGTTCGATCCACGCTAAGGCATGCAAATCCATCTCAGCCCTCGCAATCTTCGCCTCACCGCCACCATCCACTCGCATGCTGCGAAAAAAATCGAACACCTCGAAGAGCTGTGCAGTGACATCATCGCCGCCCACATCGTCCTCTTGCACGATGACACCGCGAAGCCTGCCGCGCGCTACGGGGTGAAAGTGCATCTCGGCATCGCCGGGCCGGACATCCATGCCGAGGAGCACGACGCCGATCTCTACGCGGCGCTGGATAAAGTGACGGACAAACTCGCGCGCCAGCTTCGCAAACGGAAGACGCGTCTCGGCGACAAAAAACGCAGCACCGCGCAGCGCACGGCCGAGCGTCGGAAATTGCAGGGATAAGGGCGAAGGGCTGCGCGATCGCCATGCAGCAAGCCGCGCTCGCGTTCACTTTTCTGGCCCCGCTTATCCTTTGGGCGCTGGGCCGGCATTTCCAAATGGCGCGATTTCAAACTCTCGTCCGCCGCTTTCTCGCGATCGGCCTGCTCGTGTTTGAGTGCGCCAGTTTCGCGGACAAAATCGCCACGGGTTCCCCGCTCGCCACCGCGCTCCCGATGCACCTCTGCGATTGGGCGCTCTTCGCCGTCGCGGGTTCCCTGTGGTTCCGCTGGCAGCTTGGATTTGAGCTGGGATATTTCTGGGGACTCGCCGGGACGATGCAGGCGCTTTTCACGCCGGCGATCGCGATGACGGAAGTGTGGTGGCGGCTCTTCGGCTTCTTCTTTTCCCACGCGCTCATCGTCGTGAGCGTGCTGCATCTGCTGATCACCGAGCGATGCCGCCCGTGGCCGCGCTCGCTGTGGCGCGTCTTTGTTTGCTCGGAATTCTACGTCGCTGTCGCGCTCCTCGTGAATGCGGCGACTGGCGGCAACTACGGCTTCCTCGCACATCGCCCCGCGCAGGCCACGCCGCTCGATCACTTCTCCGACACGCACTGGCTCTACATCGCGCAGATCGACGGCCTCGCGCTCCTGCTTTTCCTCGCGCTTTATTTACCGTGGCTGATTTGGGATCTCGCGGTCAAAGCGCGGCGAGGAAACGCTCCCATTCCTCCGGCTTAAATCCGACCACCCCCGTGCTGGCCGTGAGCGCGAAAGGGCGCTTCACCAAATTGCCGTTGCCCGCGAGCAGCGCCAGAGCTTCGTCCACGCTGAGCTTCGGCAGACGCTCTTTCATGTTCAGTTCTTTGTAGTCGCCGCCGCTCGTATTAAAGAGCCGCCGCAAATCGCCGCCGGCATGGCCGAGCATCGCGCGCAGTTCTTTCACCGTCGGCGGTTGTTCGCGGATCGCGATCACCTCGTGCGCGATTTTTCGCTCTGCGAGAAACTTCAGCGCCTTCCGGCAGGTGTCGCAGTTTTTGTAGGCGTAAACGCGCACGTTCACTCCGCGAGGCCGAGATTGCGCACGATCTCCACGGTCGAGCGTGGCTTGTTCAGCGTGTAAAAATGCAGGCCGTTCACGCCGAATTTTAGCAGCGCCTCGCACTGCTTCGTCGCGTATTCGATGCCGTATTGCGTCACCGCCTCGTCGTCATCGCCGAGTTCATCCAGCCGCCTCACGAAGGCCTCCGGCAGCGCAGCGCCGCAGAGCGCGACGAAGCGTTTCGTCTGCCCGCGCGAAAGCACTGGCAGCAAGCCCGGAATGATCGGCACGTTTGCGCCGAGCTTCTTGGTGACGTGCTCGTGGAACTCGTAGAAGTCCTCGTTGTCGAAAAAAAGCTGCGTGATCACGAAGTCCGCGCCCGCCGCGATCTTCTCGCGCAGATAGCCCCAGTCGGTGTGCTTCCCCGCTTTGCACGCGATGTGCCCTTCCGGGAAACCCGCCGTGCCGATGCTGGATCCGCCGATCTCTTTGAGAAAAGCGACCAGCTCGCTCGAGTATTCAAAGCCGCCTTCCGTTTTCTGAAAATCGCCGCCTTCCGGCGGATCGCCGCGCAGCGCGAGCAGATTGCGGATGCCGCGTTCACCTGCTTCCGCGACGACCGCGCGGAGCTGCTCCTTCGTGGAATTCACGCACGTCAGATGCATCATCGCCGTGAGCGCGTGCTCGCGCTGGATGCGATCTACGATGCCAAGGGTCTTCTCACGCGTGCTGCCGCCGGCTCCGTAAGTGACCGAGCAATAATCCGGACAAATCGACGCCAGCGCGGGAATCGTCTTCTCGAAAAGGGCGCGTTCGCCGTCGTCGGTTTTTGGAGGAAAAAACTCGAACGAAATGGCAGGCCGACCTTCAGCCCGGCACTGCTCGTGGATGTCGCGGATAAACTTCATGGGGCGCGGAGTGTGCAGGCTGCGGGCCAGCGGCCGCAAGATTTACGAAGATCGAATCCGGGCCTCACGGCGCGCCGGTGATCGTGATGGAAAGTGTCACCGTATTTGTGTCCTCGTGCGGTGGAGTCGCGCTGTCCTCGGCGTGAACGCGGAAGTAGTGCGTGCCGTTCGCGAGATCGGTGATCGTCGCTTTATTCGCGAAGGAAGTCGTCGGATCGGTGGCCCAGCCGTCGCCGGTTTGAAACGCGACCGCGCGGTATTTCTGCGGGCCCGTGAAGACCGCGCTCGTGCTGCGATAGACGTGATATTTCATTGGCCCGGTTTGGTCGCGCGCGATGTCCCAATGGATCACCGCCGTTCCAGGCTGCGCGCACGATCCGGCGGGTTCGTTTTCGGACAAACGAAACGCATCATGGAGCGCCTACCACGCGATGCGCTCGAAGTCGGCGCGGAGTTTTCGCGCGCGGTCGGGCGCGATCATTTCCACATGAGCGAGGCGGCCGACGAGGTGGGCGCGGAAGTCGGGTTGCGCGGTGCGATTTTGCGATGCGGGCCCGTGTTTCGCGCAGTTGTACAGGATCGCTTTGAGCCGGTCGAAGTCGGGGCGCGGAATGTTGATGCGCTCGTTCAGGACAAGGCCGGCGGCGCGTTGCGAAACGCCGGGGCGCATCGCGCGAAGCTTGTGCCAGTGGACCTCGAAGCCTTCTTCGATCGCGATGGCACCGATGTGAATCGCGAGACGGTGTGCGCTTTTTGCGAAGGTGGCGTTGCCGGAGAAAACGAGGTCGTCGGCGTAGCGCGTGTAGTTCGCCGCGAGCGATTGCGCGAGGCCGGTGAGGCGGCAGTCGAAGCGCCACGCGGCGAGATTTGCGAGAGCGGGCGAAGTGGGCGCGCCTTGCGGAAGATGCGGGCGGGCGTAGAGATCGCGCAGGCGGCGGCGCGCGGTGTGAGGAAGAGGCGCGACGTCGAGCACGGAGCGCGGCGTGGTGTTGGTGCAGAGTCCGGCGAGCAATTCCGCGACGGGCTCCGGGTAGCCGGCAGCGAGGAAGATGGCCATGACGCGTGCCCGCCAGATGCTCGGGAAAAAATCGCGCAAATCGAGCCGGAGCACGAGCGCGCGGGCGACGTGCGGGGCGACGAAGGTGCGGATGGAATGCGCGGCGCGGAAGCCGTGCGCGGCGGCGTGCGGCAGGATGCGATCGAGGATTTCCGCGAGGATACGGCGCTGCATGGCTTTGAGGCGCGGCTTGGGGGATTCGATGAGGCGGGCGGAGCCGTCGCGTTTCGTGAGCCAGCGATAGCGATAATGGCGGAGCGGACCTTCGGGGACGAGGCGTTCGAGCGTGCGCGTGTCGGCAAACCACGCGAGTTGATCGAACGGAACATCGAGCCAGCGCGCGAGGGCGGCGGGCGTGAGGATGCGCGGCACTTTCCACGCGCGCGCGACTTTTCCCGCCGGGCACATCTTCGGTTTCGCCGCGACGGCGGGCGGCGAAAGTCCGCGCGTGGGGGCATTCGCGAGGCCGAAGTCGGCAAGGAGAAAACGCACGACGTGAAAGCGGCGCGGACGGCTGTTTTCGCCGAACGCGTTCACGAGTCTGCCGGCGAGCGAGCCGAGCCAGCGCGGCTTTTTCCCCAGCGCCTCCGCCCAACGCTCGACGAGTCCGCCGCCCGTCAGCGGCCCGGCGAGGGCGGCGGCGGCGAGGGCTTCGGCGAGGGGGTTTCGATCCATGTAAAAAGAGAGGCAAGCGCTCCAACGCGACTGGTAGTGCGCGAGCCGTTCTGCGGTGTGGCGCAGTGAAGCTCGCGCGATGAAATGTGGCGCTGACTCTTTTCCCTGGGGTAACCCCGGAGAGGCA
>JANLQB010000280.1:0-1711 GCA_031367565.1 Verrucomicrobiota bacterium | reverse complement strand
GGCACCGCCGCACATGAAAACGTCTCGGGCAGCAGCGGCATGGATCAGACCCGCATCCGTGACGATTTCGATGAAGAAATCCCGCCCGTCACCGCACCGGTCTGGAGTGTCGTCTCCGGCAATCCGCCGGCAAATACCAATTTCCTCACAGGCATCAGCCCTGCCACCACGACACGCTACATCATCGTGGGAAATCTCGGCGCATTCGTCGTCACCGCGCCACCCGCAGGCACCACCGGATACGTCGAAATCCTAGTCAACGGGAATCTCGACATTGGCAATGGCGGCGGTGCCGAGATCGTCATTCCTCCGAATGTCTATGCCACGATCTACGTGGACGGAAACGTCGATTTCGGCAACGGCGACGTGAATGCAAATTCCAGTAGCAGTAAGGTCGCCTCACACCTGACGATCTATGGCACCGGTGCCTCGGGAACCTATTCTGCATCGGGCAATGGGACCAACATCCTCTCCTTCTACGGTCCCAACTACGATGCCACCCTCAGCGGCACGATCACGACCGTTGGCTCGATCGTTTCAAAATCTTACCGCATCAACGGCGGCGGCAACGGAGGATTTCACTACGACGAAGCACTGAGTCGCACAGGAGACATTGCTGGCTGGACCATGGTGAGTTACTTCGATGACGCCCGGACCGATCTCTAGTCCGTCCGCTTGCGCGAACCGCACAGGCACATCGTAGGAGATTGGCTTCCACGACGCACGCGCTCTAGAAAATTGGCGGACGGGCTCGGAAAAGCGGCTGCGAGGATCTTCGGAGGCTTGGCAGGCGGGTGGTGGGGGAATCAGCGCGTCGCTTTGATCCGCAACAGCAGGCCGGACTGGCGTTTCATCTTGTCGTCGCGCACCCACGCATTGCGAGCGAGGACGAGCAGCGCGCCGTCGGGCGTGCTCGCGAGATCGACGGGGCCGGGGATCTTTTTGGCAAAGGGCTCGCTCGTTTCCGGCTTCGCGGGATCGAGCACGCGGATCCAGCCGCCCATGAAGTCGGCGAAGAAATATTTACCGAGATACGCACTGGGAAAATGCGGGCCGTCGGACTTTGCGGGCTGGTAAAATGCACCACCAGAAATGCAGACGCCCATCGCGCGATTGTAGGTGTGAAGCGGTTTCGCGAACTCCGGCTTGTGGCCCAGCAAACCTTCCGCGAACGGCCAGCCATAGTTCGCACCGGGCGCGACTTCGTCGATTTCCTCGAAGAGTTCCTGGCCGACATCATTGATGAACATGCGGCCCGAAACGCGCTCGACCGCGAGGCCGAACGGGTTGCGCAAACCCATCGCGTAGATCGCGCGATATTTGCCCGCCGTCTTGTCGCGAAATGGATTGTCCTCGGGGATGGAGCCGTCGGGATTGAAGCGCAGGATTTTCCCATGCAGCGACTCAAAGCTCTGCGCGGGCTCGCGCGTGTTGTGCTCGCCGATGGTCACGTAAAGTTTTCCATCCGGGCCGAACCGCATCGCCCCGCCCTGATGCGCGCCGGGATATTTGCCGACCTTCATGCTCTGATCCTCGGCCTCGATCATCACGAGTTCGCTGCCCGCCTTCACCACATCGCCTTCCGCCGTAAAGCGGCTGATCACGTGATGCGTGAACGGCTGCTTTTTCACGTAGTGGACATAGACGAACGGCTGCTCGGGAAACTGCGGATGCAGCGCCACGCCTTCCACGCCGCGTTCCCAAAAATCAT
>JANLQB010000279.1:0-6368 GCA_031367565.1 Verrucomicrobiota bacterium | reverse complement strand
CGCTATACCGCGCGCAAGTCGGATGGGAAGTTGATTGATGGAGTTTTAACCTGCAATGATCGGGCTAGTGCGATTTCGCAGGTGGAGGCTCAGGGTGGGGTTCCGATCAAAATTGAATCGATCAACTCGGCGGTCAACAGTTCTGCTCCTTCTTCGAAAGCCAGTCCGCAAAGCACGCCGGTTTCCTCTGGACAGACCCAGAGTATCGGGCATTCGCAGCTTCATCTCTTCACGGAACAGCTTGCGCATCTGCTCTCTGCCGGGATGACGCTTGATGAGGCATTAGGGATTTTGGTGAAGCGATTAAAGCAACCCCGCTTGCAAGGGCTTTCGCAAGCCTTGCACCAAGGGTTGATTGATGGACGGAGTTTGTCACAATCCATGCGGGAATTTCCGAAAATCTTTTCGCCCCTTTACGTGAATATGGTTTCCGCTGGCGAGGTCAGCGGTGCGCTTTCTGATATTTTAAAGCGGTTGGTCGTGCATCTTTCGGATGTGAAGGCGCTGCGCGATCGGGTGCAACAGGCGTTGATTTATCCCGCTATTCTGGTCGTGGCAGGGATCGGGTTGATCATCGTTTTCATGACAGTGATGGTCCCGCAACTCACCGGATTTTTCACTCAAACCGGCCAGCCTCTCCCAACTCCAACCCGCATCCTTCTCGAAGCGAATCGTGTCCTCACCCAGTATTGGTGGGTCGGCGTCCTCGTCGCCGGGGCTGCGTATCTGACTTTCAAGGCATACACGCGGACCCAAGAGGGACGGAAAGCGTGGGATGCGTTTGTGTGGCGGATTCCCGTGTTTAGTACGATCATTCGCTATCGGTATTACTCTCAATTCGCCCGAACACTCGGCACCTTGATTGAAAACGGCGTCACCTTGCTCCGCGCATTGGAGTTGCTCGAAGAGATTTCGGGGAACGAATTCATCCGCCAGCGTATGGTCGCCGTGCGCAATGCCGTCATCGATGGTGCGACGTTATCCGTAGCGCTGGCCAACGAGAAAATCTTCCCCGAGCTCTTTGTGGACATGATGTCGGTGGGCGAACAAACGGGGAAATTCGGTGAAACGATGCAGATGATCGCGCAGGTCTTTGAACGCGAACTCGACAAGCAGGTCCAAGTCATCTCTGCACTCATCCCTCCTATGATCATGTTTGTCATCGCCTCCATCGTCGGATTCGTCGTCTTCGGAATCCTCGCTGCCGTTTTTGGGATGACGAGTAACCTGCATCCGGGCGGAGGTTAGGCAGCGGCTCCATTTTGCCAAGAATGCTGTCGTCCTGAGCTTGCGTAGAAACTCTGACTTTTCCTTCTTTCCTCCATATCCGCAGTTCTGAAGAAGAAAATAACGAGAAGTTTTTCGCTTCGCTCAAAATGACAGGTTTATTCAAATGGAGTCACGACCGGACGTTAGGATTTCTCCCTTGGGGCCTTTCATTATCTGTGTTTCCCTACGCGTCCATGAAACTCCGCCATCTGATTCTCTGCGCCTTGCTCCCGCTTTTCCCGGCGGGAGCGCAGGAGCTTCAGGAGCAGCCTACTCCGTTTTCCGCATGGGTGGATTTCCAGACAATCGGCTCGACTCACAGCCCGAAGCAGGCCCTGCCGATCTGGCTCGAATCCGTCCAGCGAGCCGCTCAACCCTCGAATACGAACGCGCCAGTTAAGACGACATTCCGTATTCGCCTGCGCCGCCTCGGGTCGTTGAACGAAAGGCTCCAATTGCGCCTTTTTTTCGACGATTTGAAGGGAGCCTCGCCAGTCATCAGTGGGTGGTCGGAGACGGGTGAAAAACACTTCCTTTCGCAGCCCCTCGGCTCGGGATTAAACCTCGCGACATCCGAGTCGCTCATCCTCAAGGCGGAGACTCTCGATTACGTCGATGTATCCGTCCCTGGCGATGGCTCCAACGTGCGCGGCGCATTTTTGGCGACGCTCAAGAAAGCCGAGACGCTGCACGCGATCGATTTCGCCGAACCGCCCGAATTGGACGATGCGTTCGCGAATCTCCCTTCCGCCGCCCCTGCTTCGGGCGACACCTTTCTCTTCGGTCGCGTAAAAGCGGGGATCGAGGCAGGAGCGATCACGCTGAATCCTGCGGACGCACCCTCGATCACCTGGCAGATCGAGCTCGATGCCATCCCTTTGCTCGCCGTCGTCACGTTTGAAATCCTCGACGTCGATCCGCTGCACCCGCCCGAGTGGATCATCAATGGCACGCCTCTCGGCGGAGCAGCCATCCATCTTCCCGATCTCGCGGACCCCGCCTACCAGGCCGTCGTTCGAAGTGGAGAACCGAAGCCACGTTTCCAATACAACGGCTGGCTGCGAGGCCAGCAGGCCATCCCGAGTTCCATGTTGCGCGCCGGACTGAACAAACTCGTGCTCCGCATCGATGGGAAATCGAACAAGTTAGCGGTCCGCGCTGTCGAAATGCAGCTAAAGCACCACTGGCAAAATCTCGACTACAAACTCGTCCCCTAACTTTCTATGAATCGTTCCATTCGCCTTCGCTCAGCCGGCTTTACTCTGCTCGAAATCATGCTCGTGGTGATGATCATCGCGATTCTAGCCGGGACGGCGATCCACTTTATGGGTGGCAATATTGATGTAGCGAAGAGGGTGGCGATCAATACGGATCTTAATGCCATGAAATCGGTGCTCATGACCTATGAAACACTGGGCGGTTCTGCACCGACGACACAACAGGGTCTTAAGGCTTTGGTGACAAAACCAGAAGGCTCTCCGAAGCCAAGGAACTGGCAGAAGATAATGGATAAAGTGCCTTTGGACCCATTTGGAAACGAATACCAATATGTTAATCCGGGCGTTCATAACCCCAGTGGTTATGACCTTTTCTCCGCTGGTAAAGATCGCCTGCCGGGAACGCCGGACGATATCGGGAATTGGGAATCGCAGTAGCTCGCAACGTTAAAGATTCGGAAGTCAGGAACGCGTAAAAGAGCGGCGCGCTTCCAGTCGCCGAACCAAACCACGGCGCGAAGCGCAATCCTGTTCCGCCAGTTTCCGCACCGGAAATTTTCCGCTTCGCGCAGCGTTTTTTGGTCGGCGGCTGGAAGGCCCGCCGCTCCTTTACGCCCTTCCAGATTCCACGGTCGGGATCGAGAAAACTTACGGCGTGCTCTTGATCACGCGCACCCGCTGTTTGGGAACGTTTCCATTCGGCGCAGCGTTCATATTTCCCGGCATCGGCGCGGCGTTGGTGTTGCTCGGTCCGGGCAGTGGGACGGAATTCCCTTGCGGGAGATTCGTCGGGCGCGGCACCGTGCCACCTGGAACTCCGGGCGCTCCGGGTGGACGGATCATCGGTTGTTTGACCGCCGGCATATTCGGCATGCCGGGTCGCACCAACCCGTTGGGTTGTTGCGGGATGGGCGTCTGAAGGGCGACTTGGTCGAACTCGATCGTCTGAAATTCACTGCCCTTTTTCAAAGTGACGCGACTTTTCCCGATGCTCTCCGACCACTCGATGCCTCCGATCGAGATGTCGTCCGCATTCGGCTGATTCCCGTACAGTGAAAACGATGCCTGCCCGTCCTTCGATTTCACCGCGACGAAAACCTCTTCTTTCCCGCTCTCGTAGTTTTTCCCGATCCCGCCCACGTAGTAGTTCGATGCCCAGCCCGCCTTTGGCGCTTCGGGAGCCACGACCGGTGTCGCGAGCGCGAAGGGCCAGTCTTCGGTGAGCTTCTGGAAAGCATCCGGCGGCGGGCGTTGCGGGATCGTGGGGCCGGCGGCGCTGGCGGCGTGCGCTGCGGCGAGGATGCTGACGGATAGAAGAGTGAGACGAGTCTTCATGTTAGAAAACATTGGCGTGTGACGGGAACTGTCAATGGAACGAATCATTTTGGAGCGTACCATTTGGCGATGCGGAAGCTTCCGTGCATCTGCGTCTTGTCAGTCTTGTCGAATTGTAAATTCGCTGACTCGAAGACGATCGAGCGCTCCGGCGACTGCATTTCATAGAGAAAATCCCGCAGCGCCTCCTTGGTTGCCTTCGTTTGGATCGTCACGGAAACCACCGCCGATTGCGGACGCCGCTCAAACGGATTGATCTGCGGCTCGTCCGCCTGGACATTTGTCTTTTTTGCGATTTCACGAATTTCATTCAGCAATTCGCCTCCCGCCGTCCCTTCATTTTCGAGTTTTGGCTGCACCTTCTTCAGCCATTCCTCGCGCTCTTTCCACATGGGCTGGTTGGCCACACGTTCCTTGTTCTTCGCGAGCAACGTCGTCTTCGTCGCAATCTCCGTCTGCAAGCGCACGCGGTTCTTCAGGAAATATTGGATCACCAGCAAATTGATCAACAGGAACACCGCTCCTCCGACGATAGACGCCAGCATCATTTCGCGTTTGGAAAGTTGGGTGCTCATAGCTTTCCAAAAAACTTAAACTTCCACCGGTCGTCTTTCAAAATTTGCGGTGCCGGCGTCTCGATCGTGAAAGCACTGAGGCCCGGAACGGCCTTCAGCTTTTCCCCATACTCGATCGCCACGTTGAAAGACGGCGCTTCGCCTTCGATCATGAATTGCGAAGGCTGGTGATCGAACACGGTGAACTGCAAATCCACCGACGGACGGGCCTCGGTGCAAAGCTTCAGGATTTGCAGCGTGTAGCGCTCGGGGTCGATCGCGGGCTGCATCGCCGCCCATCGCGTCTCCTGCGCCTGCACAAAGGTGATCTGTGGCTGCACGGCCCGCAGTGAATCGTCCAGTTTGCGCACCCGCGTTTTCATCCATGCGAGATAGACGAATGCCGCCGCCACCAGCAGCAGATAGATGAACGCCACCACCTGAAGCTGCTGCTTGATCTTGCCCGAGCTTGCCGCGCGTTTTTGCTCCGAGTTCCACGCTTCCGGTAGCAGATTTCCCTGCGCGTCGGGCAGGCCAGCGGTGAAGGAAACGGTCTCGATCGGCTTTTGAAAATACTCCTCCAGCGCCGGGCGAAGATTTGCGCAGCCGTGCTCGACGCGGATGCTGTCGAAATCCACCGGCACGCCCTCCAAATCCGCGCGCAGTAGCAGCGATGGCAATTCCGCGAGCAGCGCCTCCGCCGTCACCTCGGGAATCGTCTGCGCAGTGCTGACCTTTCCGCATTCACAAATGGCCACGACGAGTTGCGACTCCTCCTGCCAGACGCAGAGCACGACCTTATCCGCCGGACAGCTTGCCGCGACGTGCGAGGCGAAAAGTGTGACGCGCCGCGGCAGGCGCGCGGTGTTGCGCAGCGGCTCGCAAAGTTTGTTGAGCTGCCCCGTGTGCGTCGCCACCGAGATCAGCGTGGACTCGCTTTCGCCCTGCTTGATCACGTCGAAATCCGAAGTCACATCCTCCATCGGATACGGCAGCGTTTTTTCGAGCTGAAGCTGCACCATGCCTGCGAGTTCCTCGCGATTTGTGGAAGGCAGCGTGAGCCGCTCCAGCAGCGCGGCGTGCGCGGGGAGACGGAGATGGATCATCGCGCCGGCAGGCACGATCGCCGCGGCTTCCCCGAGCGTCTTCGCCGACTGCATGGCTCCGCCTGGCAGGCTGATACTCCAGCCGTCCGCTTCCGGGGCGATGATGGCGCGTGAGGCGGCGTCTTTTTTCATTCTTTCCAGTAAAGGATCACAGGGGTCGATCCGCCTTTTCGGGCAATGACTTCCACTTGTCGAACGACTTTTGCGGATGTGCCGACGCTGGTGATGCGCATGGTCGGGTCCTTCCAGCCGACGAGCCCGCCGATCTCTTGTCCCTGCGCTTTGTTTAATCCGAGAAAGCTGAAAATGTCCGCGACGGTTTTGAATTCAGGATCGTCGATCGTGCCATCCGTTTCGTCGGGGCCACGCCGGTATTTTAGAAAACGCTGCATTGGCAATTCTCCGATGCCGGGGATGAGCCGCAGCACATTTTCATTCGCGGCAGTGATGTCGATCGGCCCCTGGCTGTGGATCGTGAGTTGATCCCTCCAACCCGGCCTTTCCGTGAGCAGCTTCGAGTTCGCGACCTGCGTGATTTCGTCGATGGATTGCAGCGGGCGATTTGCGGGATGGTAATCTTCCTTGTCCTCGACGCCGTTCAGGTGCGGATCGTTATCGCCGTCCACGTAATCAAGGAGGCTATCGACGAAAACTTCGGTATCCTTAAAATTGAGGCCGAGTTGCCTCAGCCACTGCTTCAAGATTTCCAGTTTGCGCGGCTCCTCACCCCCGATCAGCCAGTTGACGTTCAGCTTCCCGCCTTCGCTCACCATCGTCACGCGATAGCCCATGTCGTCGCCGAGTTGCTCTTCCAGCAGCGGTGTTTTGCGGGAAACAAGCGGGTGCAGCCCGATCGCGAGCCCCGAATGCGCCATCGCCCGCGCCTC
>JANLQB010000217.1:0-7154 GCA_031367565.1 Verrucomicrobiota bacterium | reverse complement strand
CGCCAGCACGATCGGACGCCGCCCCGGCTGCGCGGTGAACGGCACCAGAATTCGCACGTCCTTTTCCCCCGGCGACAGCTTCCGCCCATCCAGCCACGCCACCGCATCCTTCACCGGCTGCCGCGTTTCATCGAGCACCGTGAGTAAATCGCCCGCCGGCCCCGTCTGCGGCACGAGCGAGAGCTGGCCCTTGCGGATGAGCGCGCGCGACGACTTCCCGCCGCCGATAAACTCGATCACCCACGCGCCGCGTTTCCCTTTTAACTCCGGAAACTTAAACGTCCTAGTGACTCGCTTGAATGGCGACGCCTCGCCGTCGTGCGTCTGCTCGGAGTTAGCTACCAAGCCATCTAGGTTCAGATCGGTATTTAGCTGACGCTTCTGAGTTAAGAAAAAGGAGAGCGTGTTGATCTCGTAAATCTTCACGATCAGCTTCGACGCGTGCTTGAAGGTCACGTCGATCGCCACGTCGTCCGCGGGCGCGAGGAACGGCGCGTTGTTTGCCGGGAATTCCATGTCCACGCGATCCTTCAGCGCCTGAAACGCCTGCGGCGAAAGCAGCGACGCCCACTTCTCCGGATCGCCCACGCCCGCCGTGATCTTAGCCTCCGCAAACAATGGCTTCACGAAAGTATCGCGCAGCCACTGCGTCCACGGCTCCCACTTTTCCTCGTCCACGAAAAAGTGCAGCAGATACTCCCGCACCAGCGGCTCATCCGTGCGGATCGGCGGGATGCCCAGCCGCGCCTCGTCGAAGGTGGCATTCAGATCCACCGCATGCCGTGCCACGTCCGCGCTTTCGAGGAATTTCTGGCTCATGTAAGGCACGGGCCGCGGCAGCTTCAGGTATTCGAGAAAGCGCGCCTTGTCGTAAACACCGCGCGTCCGGTCGTGCTGCAGCCGCGCGAAAAGGACGTGCGCCTTCAGCGAATTGAACGCCGCCGACAACGTCTTCACGTAAGCCCACTGCCGATCCAGCCACGCCTCGCGCTCCGCCAGATCAAACTCCGCATCCGCATCCGCGCCCGGCGCAAGCTTCCGCAGCTTCGCAAAAACAAACGCCTGCTGATCCGTGATCGCCGGCACCAGTTTCGCCAGCGCATCGAGCTGCTCCGGCAGCAAAAGCCGATGCACCGGAAAATCCCCGAAGTGCCGGTTCTCCGTCGTCTTCAAATCCTCCGCGATCATCCCCACCAGCCCCGGCACATCCGGCCGCGTCAGCTTCGTCAGCACCACATTCCGCTGCGCCGGACGCAACGGCGTCTTGTCGCGCACGAGTCCCTCCAGTTCATCATCCGCGAGCCCGTTCAAGCCATCATCCCCGAGCGCCTGCTGAAGAAAAACGTCGCGCGAAATGAGCGCCTGGTCCAGCGCCGCCGGCAGATCCGGCTTCGCATCGCGCACCTCCTGCACATGATTAAACTCCAGCCCCAGCTTCTCGCGCAGATACTTCAAAGTCTTCTGAGGGTCCGCGTCGTAACCAATCAGCGCCTCGCGATTTTCCATGATCTGCCGCTGGCTCGAATTCGCAAACCGCTTCGCCCACTGCTCCATGATCGCGGCCAGCTTCGGCTTCTGCCCCGTATTCTGATAATGCAGGGCGTGGAAAAAGTAATACTCCTCCGTCCCCGGCACGAGCTGCTGCAAAACCGCTGCCCGATCCTTCGCGAGCGCAAATTTTTCGATGAAACCAATCTCGTTATCCGCCAGCAACGACATGCGGGCGACCGAGATTCCGAGGAGGAGCAGGGCGAAACGTGTCTTCATAGTCATGGGGCTTTTTTGGGGCTGCGCCGACAATGCCACCGCGCGCACAAGCGGCGCAACGGTAGGGTTGTCAAAGAATTGTCAGCGCGGGTGAGACGGACTGGGGCGGAGGATTCTTAGCGGATTAAAGCGATAAGGAGCGTCATGGAGCAGCGCGCGTCCCGCCGCTCCATGATGCCTCGCGATTCGGAGCCTTCACCCTTCCGCAGTGCCGGGGCCGAGCATGCGGATGCGTTGATCGCGGAGCGGGAGGCGGATGGTTAGGGTTAGGCCCTGGCCTTCGTCGCTCATTAACTCTATTTCGCCGCCGTGTTCGCGCACGATGCGGCGGACGATGAGGAGGCCGAGGCCGGAGCCGCTGGCCTTTGTCGTGAAGTAAGGTTCGAAGATTTTGCCCATGTTTTCCGGGGAGATACCTCCGCCGGAATCGGTGAACTGGATGATCGCGAAGGCATCGTCGAAGTCGGTGCGGATGCGCAAGATGCCTTGGTGTTTCACCGCCTGAAACGCGTTTTTGATGACGTTGTAAAACGCCTGCTTTATCTGGTTGCGATCGACTTCGATTAGCGGGAGGTCGGAGCGGAGTTCCTGTTCGACGAGGACGTTGCGGTCGTCGATTTCAGGCTGGAGGAAGGCGACGCTTTCCTGGACGAGGGCGTTGATGTTTTCGAGATGCGGATCGAGGCGTGAGGGGCGGATGGCTCCGAGGAATTGCTGCACGATGGAATCGAGGCGCGTGATTTCGTCGCGCGCCACCTGCAGTGCGCTTTCAAGGTCTTTGCGCAAGGCGGACGGGGCTTTGCGCAGTTTGCGCTCCATGAGTTGGAGATGGATGTCGAGCGAGTTGAGCGGGTTGCCGATTTCGTGGGCGATTCCGGCGGCGAGGAGCGTGAGGGCGGTGAGCCGTTCGCTTTGGATCGTCTCTTCGGTCGAGCGCCGACTCTCGGTGGTGTCGCGCAAAATGACCGCGTAGCCGACGGCTTCCTGCACCACGGTTTCGCTGTGCTTTTTCGTGGGTGCTTCGAGGCTGAGCGGGACGACGTAGAAATTCAGGAAACGGTGCTGCGGGTAGAAAACTTCCATGTCGCGGCTGACGATGCGTTCGCTTTCGACGAGTTTGTTCCACTCAAGTCCGCGCAAATGTTTTTCGAGCGGCTCGCCCATGCAGGCGTCGCGTTCGAGGCCGAAGATTTCGCAGGCGGCGCGGTTGAGATAGTTGATCCGGCCTTGCAGATCCGTGACGATCACACCTTCGCGGATGGCGTTGAAGATGGTTTCGAGGAAGCCTTTTTCATCCGCGAGGCGAAGCAGATAACTCTGCACTTCCTGCGGTCGCACGCGCCCGATGCGTTCGATGAATTTGTCGAGAAATCCGGAGTTCATGGCCGGTAGGATTGCGGGCTTTTACGGCGAAGCAACTACGGCGTGCGGCGAAAGTTTCCCCGAGAAGATGAGCAAGCCGAAGCAGACGGCGTGGAAGGTGAGCGCGATATTCAGCCAGCGGATCGTGGGCGTGTCGGGCCAGCGTTTGGTTGGTTTATTCCAGCGGGCGAAGACGTCGTAGCCGCAGAGCAAAGTGGCGTGGTAGGCACCGTAGATGAGGTAGCGCGCTTCGAGGCCGTGCCAGAGGCCCATGAGGCCGAAGGTGAGCCACAGGCCGGCGTAGGATGCGGTGTGTTTTCCTTTGAACCACTTCCCCTTCCCCGCGGCGATGAGGAAGCGCATGTAGATGTGATCGCGGAACCAGAACGAGAGGCTGATGTGCCAGCGGTTCCAAAAGTCGCGGATGTTTCGCGAGAGAAAGGGCAGGTCGAAATTTTCCGGCGAGCGGACTCCGAAAATGCGGCTGAAGCCGATGGCAAAGGCGCTGTAGCCAGCGAAGTCGAAGAACAAATAGACGCTGTACGCATACATGTAGAGCAGCGTGGAAAGGCCGTCGGGCTTGTGTTCCAGAGGATCGACGCAGTAGCGGCTGAGCAGTGCGGCGATGAGGAATTTGTAGAGGAAGCCGCGGAAGACGCGCTCCACGGCAATGTCGAGATCGTCGAGGAATTCATCGCGCGTGCGTTTGCGGTCGAGGTCCTGGATGAAGCGGCGGTAGCGGTCGATCGGGCCGGAGGAAATCGTGGGCCAGAAGAAAACGAACGCGAGGTAGCGGCCGGGTGTGAGCGTTTTTACCACGCCGTCCTGGATGCTGAAGATGACATCGAGCGACCGGAACGTGACGTAGGAGATGCCGAGGAATCCGAAGAGCGTGCCGGGCGCGATGAGCGGGAGGAATTTCGCGACGGCGAGCGGGAGGATGGAGAGCGCGAGGGCGATGCGGAAAAACGGCGTCGATTTCCAACGCAGGAACGCGGCGGTGAGCGCGCCTTGATAGATCGCGAAGCCGAGCGCGATCCAGATTTCGTGGACGATGAAGTCCACGCGGAGCGGGAGGTCGTCGCTGAAATTCAGGATGCTGACGAGGAGCGTGGCGAGCAGCGTCCACGCGCGATTCGCGCGACCGAACATCCCCAGCGCGAGCGTGGGAATGAGGATGTAGAGCAGCAGCCCGAAGTAGTGGAAATCGGAGAACGGGATCATTCCGCGCGATCGGGTCGCGGTGGCTGCGGGGCGGAGATTTTGAGGGAAGTTTCCAACGTGGGTGGGATGGGCACCGCATGTAAGATGCGGGCCTCGCGAATGCAATCATCCTCGGTGCGGGGCGAAATTAGAAGGCGGCACGGCGAACTTGGCTGGAGAAAATTTCGGGCTGGGTTTTCTTCGTCGCGAAAAATATAAACGCAGGTGTTCATGGTTGCCCTCCTGCCTGATCCATTTTCACGAAACGAACCCGACGGATTCGATCTCATCGAAAAAATCGGGTCAGGCGCGACGGGTGAAGTGTGGCGGGCGACTCAGCGCGCGACCGGACGCAGCGTGGCGGTGAAGCTGCTTTCGCCCGCGCTCACGGCGTCCTCGTCCGATTCGGGGCGCGCGGCGAAACTTGCGTGGCGTTTCCAGCGCGAGATCGAGGCGGCGGCGCAGCAGGATCATCCGAACATCGCCCGAGTCATCACCAGCGGCGTCGCGAATGGGCAGCCGTGGTATGCGATAGAACTGGTGGAAGGACCGCCGCTCGATGAATTCGTGGCGTCCGAGAAAATGGAAATACGCGCGCGGCTCGCGGTGTTCCTCTCCGTGTGCGACGGCGTGCAGCACGCGCACGATAGCGGCATCATTCATCGCGATCTGAAGCCCGCGAACATCCTCGTGGGCCTCAACGGCCAGCCGAAGATTCTCGATTTCGGGCTCGCGCGTTTTCTCGACGATTCGGGCTTCGGCTGCACGCTTTCCATGACCGGCCAGCCGCTCGGCACGCCCATGTTCATGGCGCACGAGCAGGCGTCGGGAAAGATGAGCGAGATCGGCATCGCCACGGATGTGTATGCGCTGGGCGTCATCCTTTATCGCTTTGCCACGGACGCGTGGCCTTTCGATGAAAAGCTGCCGCCGCTCCAGCTCATCACCGCCGTGCGCGACACCGACCCGATCCCACCGCGGCAGGCCCGCCCCGACATCGCGCGCGACCTTGAGGCGATCATTCTAAAGGCCACCGCGAAAGCGAAAGCCGAGCGCTACGCGAGCGTCCACCAATTATCCGCAGACATCAAAAGCTACCTCGCCGGCGAG
The DNA here is from genome assembly GCA_031367565.1 of Verrucomicrobiota bacterium. Lineage (GTDB taxonomy): Bacteria > Verrucomicrobiota > Verrucomicrobiia > Chthoniobacterales > Chthoniobacteraceae > JANLQB01. Next base: position 1,712 of record JANLQB010000217.1, on the reverse strand, counting down.
ACCGTCACCGCCCGCCGGCAGACGCTCGGCTACGTCGTCCGCCGCCGTCTGCGCAAGCACTGGCCTGCCTTCGCCATCAGTGGCGTCATCCTCGCGCTCATCTCCGGATTCACCGTCGCCTACCTCGATCAAAGCCGCCGCGCCGCCGCGCGAAACGTGCGCTCTCTCGCCCAGGCGCGCGAACTCGTGAACGTGATGCTCTTCGACCTGCGCGCGAAACTCGAAGCCATCGACCGCCCCGATCTTTTCGCCACCATTGCTGCGCAGGCAAAAGATCTGCCGTGGCCGGTGGACGCCGAAACCACCGGCGAACTCGATCTGCACCGCTCACAAGCGCTCTCCGCCAGCTCTCAAGGCGACACGTGGATGGTGAAAGGCGACCCAGCCAAAGCGCTCTCATTTTACCGGGAGGCCCGCAGCCATCTCGAGGCACTGAGTCGCAGTCACCCTGGCGAGCCGCGCTATCAACTCGATGAGGCGAGCGCGAGGCTCACCTTTCATTCCGCTCTGGCAAAGATCGGACGATACCGCGAGGCGGTGCGTGGCGCGCACTCCGTCGCGGAAACACTTAAGACGATCAACTATCCCGAACGGAGCGAACAAATCACCCGACTTTCCATCGATGCGTATCGGCTGGCCGGTGACGCGCAAATCGGTGCCGGAAAACTTTCCGAAGCAGAGACGGAGTATGCGCACGCGCTCGCAACCAATGCTAAATCTCCAACGACCGACCTGAACGTTCATGCGCAGATGAAGGAAACAATCGGCGAATTGCGCCGCAAATCCGGCCAGCCCGCAGAGGCGCTCACGATTCTTTCCGAAGCCGAGGCTCATTATCGGCGCATCCAAATTGAATCTCCTCACCACTCCGCCGCCTGCCTGAATCTCTCGCGTTGCCTGACATGGATGGGCTCCGCCCATCTCGAACTCGGCGATCTTTCCGCCGCACTCCGTTGCCTCGATGAAGCGCGGGACATCTCAGGGACCGCGGAAAAATCGCTCACGCTGGATGAATTTTTACAAAAAAAGCGAATGGCAATCGCCTACGCCGCAGTCGGTAAAGCTCACACCTCAGCGGGCAACGAAGCGGCAGCCTTCAGCGATGATCAGGAAGCAGTCCGGCTTTGGCGTATCACCTCGCGGCAACCAAACACTCCGTCCACCGATCGCGTGGCCATCTACGATCTGCGATGCCATCTCGCCGATCTCCAGCTCCGACGCGAAGAACTGGCGGATGCCGCGGAATCACTTCGCACCGCGCTCGACCAATGCCGGAGACTGGCGCGCGAACGCGTCGATGACGGTCGTTGGCACCTCGCAATCGTGGAACTGGAACTGCGCCTCCTCAAGCTCCCCCACCCCACGCCTCAAGCGCCCCGTGAAAAACGCGTCACCCAAATCATCGCCCACCTCTGGCAGTTCGACGCGCTCACTCCCATCGCAAAGGCTCCTTACCTTGCGAAGGCCGACCAGTTGCGAACCCTCCTAGCGGAGGAAACTGCAGCGACCGCTGAATAAAAAATTAAAAATCTTCATCGCGGGTTGTGAAGTTCCACCTCGATTCGGGTTTTAGAGGCAAAGGATGAGTTCCGCAAAGTTGGAACCGTTCAGACTTTCGCCGATGTGGATACCCACTGGCGGAGTCGCCAAAAGTGGTGATCAGGGCTCCGTGGAGATCAAAGTGGTGGCGACCCGCCGGGGGGCTGGCGAGA
>JANLQB010000203.1:0-2514 GCA_031367565.1 Verrucomicrobiota bacterium | reverse complement strand
ATGAGCTTGCGCGCGGCGGCCTTTTACACGGATTCGAGCGTCCAGCGCGGCGACTCGCCGGCGGTCAATTCCAGCCACGCGTAGCTCGCCGGTGCGCCGCGATTTGGGCGGGTGATGCAGCCGGGATTGAAGAACGTCGTGGTGCCGACGACTTCGTGCCGGGGCCGGTGGGTGTGGCCGTGGAAAAGGAGATCGACGCCGGGCGGTGCGGCGGTGGGCGGGATGTGGATGAGGCGGATGCGGAAGCCTTCCACCGTGAAATCGCGCATGAGCGGCCAGCTTTCTTCACTGTCGCAATTGCCCCGCACGAGTCGGAGCGGGACGCCGGTGGCGAGGAGTGCGGTCTCGATCTTGGAAGTGCAAACATCCCCGAGGTGCCAGATTTCATCCGCACCACGGAGGGCTGCGAGGATGCGCGGCGGGAGCCGATCGTGGGTATCGGCGATGACGGCGATGCGCACGGCGGCGTCTCAGTGTTTCCGAGCGGTGTCCTGGACGACGAAGGAATTTTGGATCACATCGCGCACGCGACCGCCGGGGAGCACCTTCGTGGTCTGGTAATCGATGTTTCCATCCTGGCCGATGATCGCGATCGCGAACTTCCCGGTGACGTTGTAACGCGCCGCGACGTTTGCGGCGTCGTTCGCGAGGACAAAGGGGATGTTCGAGCGCACGGGACGTTCGCCTTCTAGCAGCGCGGCGACGAAGATGACGCGCTTGGCCGCGAGCTCCTGATACAGCGGGCCGAGTTCTTCGAGCTGGTCTTCAAAAGCGCCGGTGCCGGCATTTTTCCCGAAAACGACGACGACCGCCTGCCCGCGCAGACTGCGGAGCGAGCGGGCTTTTCCCGGCGCGTCGAAAGTAAAATCCGGTGCGTAGGAAATGACCGTCGAGGCCTTCATCGCGCGACTCGCATTCGGGGGCGGTTCCGGTGCCGGCGCGGGTTCTTTCGGTCCGCGGTGGACGAACGGAATCGGAATCTGCGCGCAGGAAGTGAAGAGGAGGAGCGGAAGCAGTGCGGCGATTTTTTTCATGCCTCAAACCTTCATGATGTCCGCTTCCTTCAACACAAAGGCATCGTCGATCTTTTTCACAAAACCATCCGTGAGCTTCTGGATTTCCTTGTCAAAAGTCTCGCGATTGTCCTCGGAAACCTTGCCGTCCTTTTCCGCTTTTTTGACCGCATCCAGGCTCTCCCGCCGTGCCGAGCGCACTCGCACGCGCGCCTCTTCCGCCATTTGCTTGATGCTCTTCACGAGATCCTTGCGGCGCTCTTCGCTCAGTGCGGGGATCGGGAGCCGGATGATTTTCCCGTCCACGATCGGATTGATCCCGATCTTCGATTCCTTGATCGCCTTTTCGATGTCCTTCGTCGTCGAGCCATCGAAAGGCTGAATGACCAGCAGGCGCGGCTCCGGCGTGGTGATGAGCGCGAGCTGCTTCAGTTTCATCGACGCGCCGTAGGCTTCCACGTCAATGTTTTCCACGATCGCAGGCGAAGCCTTGCCAGTCCGCACGGCGGCGAATTCGTGGCTCATGTATTCCACGCCTTTTTCCATGGTGGCTTCGGCATCGAGGAGGATTTCGTCAGGGTCCATAAAGTATCAGTTAATCGTTCGTCACGAGCGTGCCGACCGTTTTGCCGAGCACGACGTTGCGGATGTTGTTCGCCTTCATCATATCGAAAACGATGATCGGCACTTTGTTATCCATGCACAGACTGAAGGCGGTGGAATCCATCACGGAAAGCCGCTGCGCGAGCGCATCGCTGAAAGTCAGGCGCGCATATTTTTTCGCCGTCGGATCTTTGAAAGGGTCCGCCGTGTAAATGCCATCGACTTTCGTGGCTTTCAAAATCACTTCCGCGCCGATCTCACTCGCGCGCAGGGCGGCGGTCGTATCGGTGGAAAAATACGGGTTGCCCGTGCCGGCGACGAAGATCACCGCCGAGCCACTTTCGAGCTGGTCGATCGCGCGGCGGCGGATGAAAGGCTCCGCGATATTTTCCATGTGAATCGCCGTGTGGACGCGCGTCGGCACGCCCATTTTCTCCAGCGCACTTTGCAGCGCCATCCCGTTGATGACGGTTGCGAGCATTCCCATGTAATCCGCCGTCGTCCGCTCCATCCCGCGATGACTCGCCGCCAGTCCGCGCCAGATATTCCCTCCGCCGATCACGATCGCCACCTGCACGCCCATCGCGATCACCTCTTTGATCTGGCAGCAAATCCCGTCCACGATTTCCGGCGAAATGTTATCCGCGCTCCCCGGCGCTTTCAGCGCTTCACCGCTCAGTTTGAGAACGATGCGGTGATATTTCGGTTTCGGGGATTTGGCGGATTTGGCGGATTTGGGGCGTTTGAGGGCTTTCGACATCGCGAGGCGAGTGAATACGAAGGCGTGCGAAGATGGGAAGGGGAATTTGGTGGGAAGTAAGAAGTTAAAAGTGGTCGGTCGTCAGAACGCGCGCCACGAACTGCTTCTTACTTTCTCCGCTCCGCCCTACGGCCCAAT
>JANLQB010000183.1:0-11481 GCA_031367565.1 Verrucomicrobiota bacterium | reverse complement strand
CGGCTGAAAGGGGATCGCGCCGGATGTAACGCGGAGTGCGACCGAGGGACTCAGAGCTTGGGTGAAGCATCGGTTTCCCACATGAAGAAGAGACAGGAGATTTACTTGCGGGTCCTCAGTCGGCGGGGCAGGGTTCTTGTCGTTCAAACCGACCGGATCGCGTCATCTGATACCATCGTGGAATACATTCTCATTGCCTTGCAGCTCATCGTCGGCCTCGGAATTCTGAATGTCTGGATGCTTAGGTCGGGGAAAACCTCGCCGTATCGCGGCGGCGATGCGAAGAACCTGCGCGAGGAATTCGCCGCCTACGGGCTGCCCTTCTGGTTCATGTGCGTGATCGGCGTGCTCAAGGTCGGACTGGCGCTCGCTCTTCTGGCCGCCATTTGGATTCACAGCGTCGCACAACCGGCGGCGATCGGCCTCGGGTTGCTCATGCTGGGGGCGTTCGTCATGCACCTCAAAGTGAAAGACCCGATCAAGAAAGCCCTGCCATCCATCGCCGTGCTCGCGATGTGCGCCGCCATTGCTTTGCTGTGAGGAATCGGCGGGTCAGAACGCGGCCAGACAAAGGTAGGCGTTCAGCGCGAGATAGAGCAGCGCCGGGGTCGTCTGCGGCAGAGTGTCTTTGATTTTAATCCGGACGCCGACGGCAATCAGCATCATGACGGCAAGTCCGGCGGACGCCGCGCGCCCCATCCACGGCTGGCTCAGGCCAGCCAGCAGTCCGATCGCCGCGCATAACTGTAGCCCACCCACCAGTATGCGCTGCGATCCAAGCTGGTAGCGATCGAACTCCCGCTTTACGTGGGCGGAGAGAAAACACGCCGAACCGTAGGCAAAAAAGGAAATGGCTGAGAAAAGGATCAGGGTGGCGTTCAAGAGCGCGAGCATAGCATCATTGTCTATCCATCTCCGGTCCTTTGGCTCATGCAGCGAAGAATGCATCCGCTACCGGCCGCGAACGTGAACTTACGCGAAAACTTTCCATCATATGAAAAACAAGTCTGCCATCGCCATCCTTACTGCTGTGTTGCTCGGCAGCACTTTCGCCCTCGCTGATTCCAGCGTGCCAAATTCATACCCGTTGAGCAAATGCGTCGTATCCAGCGAAAAGCTCGGCGAGCACGGCAAACCCGTGAAAGTCACGTCAGAGGGCACTGACGTCTATTTCTGCTGCGAGTCTTGCCTCAAGGGACTTCAACAAAGACCCGAAGAAATTCGTGAAGATGGCTCGTCTCTCCGGGTTGATTGCGAACCGCCCGCAGCAGACCAGCCCGGAGGGTTGAGGTGGCTATCAGCCCGGTCGTGGACGACGCGGGCGAACTGCTCTCGCTCGTCGCCCGTGAGCGGGAACTGACGGACCGGGTCGCGGCGTAGTCCGCGTGAACCCAGGTGGCTATCCCTCCGGGTTCAGAATCTCGCGCAGCTTCATCATTCCGCGCCGAATCCGCGCCTTGATCGTGCCGAGCGGCTCATGGAGGCGCTCCGCGATTTCCGTCTGCGTAAGCGAGGAAAAGAACGCGAGTTCGATCGCTTCGCGCTGGTCTTTCGAGAGCTTCTGGATGGCGTCTCGGACGATCTGGTTCGTCTCCCCCTCGGCCACCGCATCGAAGGAACTCCGGTCGTCAAACTGCTCGAAGGTTTCCGCTTCGCGCTCCACGTCGTCCTGCAGCCGATGGCGTCGCACCGTCGAGCGCAGGCGGTCGATTGCCTTGTTGCGCGTGAGGGTCGCGGCCCAAGTCATCGGCTTACCAAGCGCCGGGTCGTAGAGCGGGGCCTTTTCCCAGATCTGGATAAAGACATCCTGGAGCACGTCCTCGGCGGCTTCCTGATTGTTCAGCACGCGATACGCGGTGGAAAAAAGCACGCCGGAAAAACGATCGTAAAGCGTCTCGAAGCTCACGCGATCTCCCTGCGCGACGCGCTGTAAAAGCGCGATCTCCGCGTCTAGGTCGTTGGCAGGATCGGTTGCCATCAGTGCGGAGTATGTGCGAGCCGCTGCGCGCCGACAATAGAAACTGATACCACCTCCCTATAGAGAAGATGCCATCAACATTTGGCGCCAGCGTTTACTGAGGCGAGCAGCCAGCCGCGACCGATCAGGGAGAGCGCCCTTGCGCCATCGCTCCAAAACTCCTGGAGCCAGTCGGTCAGCGCCGCGCGCAACTCCTCCACCGTGGCGAACACCCGGTTGCAGATCGCGTCCTTCATATGGTCCCAGAGCTTCTCCACCGGGTTCAGCTCGGGACTGTAGGCCGGCAGCGTGATGATGCGCACATTCGCGGGCAACCGCGGGTCGTTCTCGGGTAGATGAAAACCGGCTCCGTCTTGGATGACGACATGGATGGCCGCCGGATCATGGGCCACGATCTGTTCGAGGAATTTGCCCGACGCTTCCTGGTGGACGGTGCTTTGAAAACAAAACACGCTCCCGGCCCGGCTCACCTCCACGGCTCCATAGGTGTAGTCCCACTCATACTTTTGCTGGTGGGGCACGAGCACCCTCACCCCGCGCAGTCCCCACATCCGGCGGTGCTCGGTATGGAGCCCGAAGCGCGCCTCATCGCACACCCACACCCGCACCGGCGTGCGCGGCGGCAGCGCCAGCGCGGCCAGCTTCGCCTCCAGCCCTCCACCCTTGAAAGCCTCAGCGGCGGCGGGGTCTTTTTTGACGTGGCTGCGGCGGCCCACCTTGAGCCGCCCTCCGAGCTTTCCCAAGTGCCGATAGACCTCCTTGCCCGCGATTTTCAACCCCAACTCCTCTTCCAGCCAACGCTGGGCATCGCGGGCCGTCCGCCACTGCCCCCGGGCCAGTTGCGCCCGGAAGAGTTCCCATTGTTCCGGGTTGAAGCGAGGCTCCTTGCCTCCCTTGGCCCCGTTGGCGTGGCCGAGGAGTTCCTCCAGGCCTCCGTGGCGGAACCAGCCGATCCATTGGCAGAGTGAAGCGGTCGTGCAGCGCACAATCTCGGAGATGCGGCGGTAAGTCTCCTGGCCTTCCAGGGCCAGGCGAATGGCTTGGAGCCGTTGGCGTTTCCAAGGGCTGCCTTCCGTCAGCTCTTGTTCAAGGACTTGCTCGGCTTGGCGGTGGACGTCGATCAGTTGGCGGGCTCGGGGCATGGCTGAAGGATAAGGATAATCGTTCCATTGTCTATAATGAAGTGGTATAAGTCGGCCGCTCAAGCGGACGGCGGAAACACCCACAGCGCGGGGCGTCCGACATTGCAGTGCACGGCGCGCCCGAGCAGCGTGAGGGTCGCCCACGAATAGTAGAGGTTGTTGCGCGCAAGGCTGCCGAGCACGAGCGGTGCAGCCTCGATCGAACGGAGCCGCATTTTGACCGAGGGGATCGGGTAGAAGATCGTTTGCACGGCGGCATTCGCGCCGCCGTCCTCGCCGGTCAGTTCAGGCAAGCGCGTGATCCAACCCGCGGGCGCGAGGCCGGCAGCGGTGGCTGCGCGATCGGCGGCGAATACGGCGCTGCGGCTCAACGCCGGCAACACCAACAGACCGACAAACGCCCAGAGGGTCATCCAGCAGGCGTGGCCAAACAGCGCCTCGGTCGGCGTACGATGGGCAAGCGCGAAGGCGAATGTCCCGAGCGATGTGCCAAAGAGATTCCAGCTCAGGACCACGACGAGCGCCCGATCGTTCAGGCCGTTGGCGAGTTGCCATTCGCGCCGAAGCGATTCCACGGCGATCTCCGACTGCGGCAAACCTTCCAGCCAACGCGCCGGCCAAAGGCTCAGCGCACGGCGTCCGAATCCGACGATGCCGCCGGTAAAGGCCGGGTCGTCTACCGTGGCGATGAGGTTCTTTCGTCCATCGCGAGGGATCTCCGAAATAGCTGCTCCAGCCATCGCCCGGAAAATTTGCCGGCGCCCGAGAGCAAGCCCAACGGTCGCAATCAAAACCGCCAGCGCGAAGCCCGAGCTAAGTCGAAAACTTGCGAAGCTTAGCAGCCCAACGCCAGCCAGCACCGAGGAGTGACAAATAACGCCGCGAAACCAGCGACGCAGAAATTCTCCCGGCGCTGGCGCGGGCGGCGGCATCAACCACGCGCCTCCAACGACATCGAACACCGCCTGCACGGCGATCGCCGCCAAGCCAAGGATAACGCACGCCCGCATGTCGAGGCCGTAAGCAGCACCATTCGTGAGCCACCCGAGCCCGCCGGACGCCGTCACGACCCAAAATCCGACGTTCGCAACGCCGAGGCGCAGTCGGCGGCGGGCGAGCTTCAGTTGTTCCAATGTCATCGGTCATTTAAGCGCAGAGCGCATCGCAAAAGACGCGCAAAGCTGGTTCCTCACTTGGAACTTCGAATTGTAAAGGATCGACCCCGAGCCTTCGAGCAAACTACGAGCTATCCGTTGCGATCACCGCCCAGCTTTTCCCTCTCCATCCGCTCCAACTCTTCCGCTGTATATTCATGAGCCATCATTACGCCCTTGCAGACAAGAAGGCTGACCATCAATCCGAGTAAAAAAATCGTAATGACGTACTCCATGGCTTAGTTCCCTTTTCGAGAGTTAATGCCATGTGAGAGAACAACCACTCGCACTCCGACCCAAAGACTGAGGATACTCGGCACCCAAATGCCAACGAAAAGCCCATACTCATGACTGACGAGGAACCAAAGTGAAACGCTCGCCACAAAGCTGACGAATGCTCCGATGAGAAATGGGTAATCGATTTTGTGAAACATGATTTTGGCAGAGTGCATGGTCCTTAGCGAGGCTCGGATTCATATGCAAGCGTTAAACGTTACAAGTCGGCCTGCGGATGCCTTCGATTGAGAAAGTGAATGCGAAGCGCGGGCTCCGCGCTGCCATCTGCAATCCACGGAAACCAGCACGCACACCTGCGTTATTACGCGTCCGCAGCGCTCGCAGGAGCGTAATAAAATCTAATTCCTAGGCGGAATCATCAATTACATGAATAAATCTACAGCACCCGTGCGCGTCTGGCTCATTACGGGCTGTTCCAGCGGCTTGGGCCGCGCGCTGGTCACCTCGCTGCTTTCGCGAGGGCAGCGCGTCATCGCCACGGCGCGCCAGCCAGCCTCGCTCGCCGAGTTGGTCGTGCGCCACCCGGAGACGTGCCGCGTGCTTCAGCTCGATGTCACCGATGCAGTTCAAGTGAAGAGCGCGACTGCTGAAGCGGCGAATGCTTGGGGACGGCTCGATGTCATCGTGAACAACGCCGGCTACGGACTCGTCGGTGCTTTTGAGGAACTAGGGGCTGATCAAATCGCCCGCAACTTCAGCGTGAACTTCTTCGGCGCGCTGGAGGTCATTCGCGCGGTGCTACCCATTCTCCGAGCGCAAGGCAGCGGGCACATCGTGAATATTTCCGCAGCAGCGGTGATTTCGAACTACGCGGGTTTTTCCATCTACGGCGCAGGCAAGTGGGCGCTCGAAGGTGTGTCGGAATCGCTCGCCGCAGAGCTGAAGCCGCTCGGGATCAAAGTGACCATTGTGCAACCGGGACCGTTTCGCACCGACTTCATCGGCCGCTCGCTGGAGCGCGCGGAGAATCACCTCGCAGACTACGACCGGACGAGCGGCAAGTTCATGCGCTTCCTTGAAACGATGGAAGGCAAGCAATCCGGCGACCCGGCCAAGGCGGCGAAAGCGATCACCGCTGCCGTGGAATCCGACACGCCGCCCTTGCGGCTCGTGCTTGGCAAATACGCGAATGACAAGACGCGCAAGAAATTCGCCGACGCTGAAAAGGAACGCGCCGCGTGGGAGCATGTCGGCCTCCCCACCGACTACTCCGCCAATTTATGAAACGCAAAATGCCCCTCATCTCCGCTATCGCTGTGCTGGTCGCTTTCGCAGCATTCTGGCTCGTCTCCACGTCGCGCGCCGCGACAGAGACTCCTGAATACAAAATCGTCCGCACCGACGGAAATTTTGAGATCCGCGACTACCCGGCGCTCACCTTGGCCACGACACCGATGAAAAGTGATGAAATGAACGGCGGCTTCGGAAAGCTGTTCCGCTTCATCACCGGCAACAATGTAGGCTCGGAGAAGATCGCCATGACCTCGCCGGTCCTGATTGACACGACGAAGGACAAAAAGACGATGAGTTTCATCATGCCAAAGAAGACCGTGGAGAAAGGCGTGCCGAAGCCATCGGGTGAGAACGTGACACTCGGCAAGGTGCAGGCGGCGCGATTCGCAGTGCTGCGGTTCAACGGCGGTCGCACGGAGGAAAACGAGACGGCCGCCATCGAAAAACTCAAGGTGCGGCTCGACGCGGAGAGGCTGACGGGTAAAGGCGCGCCGACATTTGCCTACTACGATCCGCCGTGGACGCCGACTTTCATGCGCCGGAACGAAGTGATGATCCGCATCCCGAAGGGCGAATAGCGTTCTAGCGATAACCGTCCGGACTCAGGCTCCGAGATTCGCTTTAACTCAGTGGTGTGATCATCCTTTTGCTGCCAGGAGTGGGCTTTTTTTCTGGAGCAACTCTCGCAGTACGGGATTTGGAAAACGCTGACTCGGGGTAATAGCGTAGAAGTTTTCGCGAAGCTGCCGGATGCGGTGGTGCGCGACTAGCAGCCCGCTGTCCAATTCCCCGCGCGCGACGACGGGTGGCACCAGTGAGAGCCCTGCGCTTTCGCAGGCGAGCAGGCGAAGCATCGCCATGTCATCGACGTTTCGCTGGCGCGTGCGCTTACTCACGAGCCTCACAGGCTGTTCGTCGAGCAGATGGCTGTGCCAGTCGGTCTCCGCGCCTCGGACTTTGCTGCGGCCGGGTTCAAAGGTGGCGCCGCGAAACCCGCTGCGGCGCTGCCTGCGCCTAAGCGTGGGCATGGAACTCCAGCGCAAACTCGCAATCCTCGCCGACGCGGCGAAGTATGATACCTCCTGCGCGAGCAGCCAGCCTCCAATCATCCCGCCACCAGCCTGTCGCTGTCGCAAGCCAGTTCAAAAGATTAGAGAGCAGGTGTCGGCGGCTCTTCCTCGGCAGACGGAATCAGCGTAATTTCAATCCAGCCATTTACCTGAACGCGCCTGGCAGTGTCCGCTGCCGACTGGCAGGTAGTTCGCAAGGTTTCGTGAAGCTGCCGGAGTTCGGCCAGGCGGCGCTCGGAATGGGCAATGTCCCTGCCGAACCGTTCTTCGTTGCTCAGCTTCTCCATGTTGTGAAAGTCAATCTTGCTCTTCACGAGCGAGAGGAGGACTTGCCTGGCCTCGTCCGGGCTGAAGATGCCATCAAGGAGTGTGTATCGTTGGGTGGTGTTCATAGTTGGAAATTCATGGGTTGCAGAAAGGGCAGTGCTGCGGTGAGGCGGAGGTTCGCCCGTCAGCGCGGGGCTGATGCCGGCGTTCTGCGCAGCGAGGGCAGGCGTGGATTTCGTGCAGCGTCATCTCCGTAGGCTCGCCGCAATCGCTGCATGGCAGGCCGGGCGCGGTCCCTGCGCGCCCGAAGCCGGGGCAATTGCAGCGCGGGCAGTATGTGCGCAGGCGACGCATGAGCCTTGCGCCGAGCTGCCGCAGCACCCGCATGCGGGTTGGATTAATGTGCGCCCGCATGTCGGTCTCCACAGCGACTCTTCCCTCGGGCGAGCCGCTGATGGCCGCGGCGAAGGTGCGCGCGAGTTCTTCATCGGAGAAGATGCCTTTGCGAATCAGTGCCGTGTCGGGATTACCCACTGGACGGACGATCACGCCGTGTGACGGGAAACCGACCCGCTTCGCGAAGGCCATGACTTCGTGCAGTGCCGCGCACTCTTCGCGCGCGTAGTTCGTCTCGTGGGTGACGATCTCTTCCGTGACGGAAAAGCCCTCAATGTCGTCCACGAAGACGAGCAGCTCGAAATCCGAAGGCACAAACGGCATCAGCGGGTGCGGCCCAAAGCTGCCTTCGCTCGCGAGGCCGAGGGGCAGATTTGCCGATACCATGCCGCGCCGCGCCTTGCGGCGCGCCACTTCGCCCGGTGTGCCGATGCGTTCGATCTCGCCGGTGAACGTGCCGAGTAAATCGGTATCGAGCGCTTCAGGCACGCGCAGCGAGAGCCCCGCTCCGCATCGGAACGGCAACGCCAAGGCGCGCTGCTTATTGTGCTTTGTGGCCAGCGCCGCCATCCGGTCGCGATAGGGCGACGGAGCAGCGCACGGCGGGCGGCGAGGCATGGTCGCGGTTTTTAGTGGATTACCGACTGTGCGTCTGTGACCAGACAGATGCCGCCACGTCGCTTCAAGACGGGGCGGATGGATTCAATCACTTCCACGGCTTGTTCGTTTGAGACGGCGGTGAGAACGCAAGCATTGCCGCTGCCGCCGCCGGGCTCATCGTTGCGGCGCTCGCCGCGTCCGCCGGAACCGGTCACCGGGCTGATGACCGTGTATCCGCTGACGCCTTTTGCCCGTAGCAGAGCGAGCAAGGTGGGGAGTTCCGGTGCGTCGATGATGATTTCGAGGCGTTTTACGTGTTTCATAGCTTAGGTCCAGATACGGTTGATGACACTGAGGTAGAGCGGCAGGCCAAGGATGATGTTGAACGGGAAAGTGATTGCGAGTGCCATGGTGACGTAAACGCCGGGATTTGCTTCTGGCAGAGCCAGACGCATCGCTGCTGGTACTGCAATGTAGCTGGCGCTGGCGCAGAGCGCGGTAAAAAGCAGCGCATCGCCACGCGAGAGCCCGAGCAGGTGCGCGATGCCGATGGCCGCCGCCGCATTCACGAGCGGGACCAGGGTGGCAAATGCGATGGGAAAAATGCCCAGTTGGCGAATGCCCCCGAGGCGCCGCGCACTGACGATTCCCATATCGAGAAGGAACAGGCAGAGCATCCCGCGGAAGATGTCGCTGGTGAAAGGAGCGAGCGCCTTGCCACCGCTTTCTCCCGTGAGCAGACCGATGACGAGTGCGCCGCAGAGGACAAGGACGGAGCCGTTTGCGAACGCATCACGCAGCAGGTGCGACCAGCAGAACGCAGCGCCGTTGCTTTTGCCGAACCAGCGTGCGAGCGCGATGCCGATGATGATGGCGGGTGACTCCATGAGCGCCATCGCAGCCACCATGTGCCCGCCGGAGGTGATGCCCAACTGGCCGAGGAATGATGTCGCAGCGATGAATGTAACAGCGGACACCGAGCCGTAAGTTGCGGCGGCGGCGGCGGCGTTATTCAGGTCGAGCTTTCGCCGCAGGATAAAGAACGTCCAGAGCGGTACGACGAGCGCCATGAGCATCGCCGCTGCGAGTGTCCAGGCGACCTGCGGTGTCAGCCCGCTTTTGTGAAGTTCGACGCCGCCTTTGAACCCGATCGAGAGGAGCAGATAGAGCGAGAAGAACTTTGGCAGCGGCTGCGGGATTTCCAGATCGGATCCGATCAAGCAGGCCAGCATGCCGAGGAAGAAAAACAGGACCGGCGGATTGAGGAGATTTGAGAGAACTAGTGCGGCGTCCATTTGAAGAGTGGGAAGACGCGGCGGTTACTTGACAGCTCCCACCTTGCCCTCATCGAGGTCATAGTAGGCACCGAAGACGGCCAGTTCGCCGCTCTTGAGGAATGGTGCCAGCACCGAGGAACCGGTCCGCACGCGCTCCGCCACGTCCCGGACATTCTGATGGATGGCATTCTCAAGCGCGTCGCCTTCCTGGCCTTTTGATGCGGCTACAGCGGGCCTGATAGACTCTACGATCCCGGCGATGTGCCCCGGCGGCGGTGCGTCGCCTGCTGCCACGCCGACGGCTGCCTTTACCGCGCCGCATTTCTCATGGCCGAGCACTACGATGAGCCGTGCCCCAAGGCTCGCGACCGCGAATTCCACCGAACCGAGCGCAGCGTCGTCCACGATGTTTCCCGCGAGCCGAACGACGAAAAGATCGCCGAGACCCTGGTCAAAGAGAAGCTCAGGAGACGTCCGGGAATCCGCGCAGGCGATGATGACGGCGAACGGCTTTTGCCCTGCGGCGACCTCGGTGCGCCGCTTCACGCTCTGGTTGGGGTGCTCCGCCTTGCCTGCCACGAAGCGGGCGTTGCCGACGAGGAGTTGCTTCCACGCAGTGTCGCCTGCCATTGAGCTTGCCGGCTCTGCCAAGGCCGAGCATGTGAGAAGGGTGAGGATTGCGAGTGGATTTATGGTTTTCATTTCGGTGTGATGCGTGCTAGATAAGACATGCGTTACGAAGCATGATTTATATTGCATGTATCGCAGTGCATCTATGCCGTCAAAGAAAAAATCTCCTGAACCCGTCGCTGAGGCGACTTGGACCTTCTTCACGAATCACTCGCACGTCCTACTCTGCCTCGCAGCGGATGCGTCGCTGCGGGTGCGCGACCTTGCCGAAAAGGTCGGCATCACCGAGCGCGCGGTGCTGAAGATTCTCGCCGATCTGGAAAAGGGCGGCGTGATCGAACGCGAGCGCGACGGGCGGCGCAACCGCTACAGCGTGCAATTCGACGCTCCGCTCCGGCATAATCTGGAGGCGCACCGGACGGTCGGAGACCTCATCGACTCGGTGCATAGCGGCAGGCGCCGCTGAACCAGATCTTCTCACTCCCCGGCAACATTCCACGCTGATGTCTGCGTTGGCCGTCATCGCCACCGATTAACATTGGACCCATCGCAAACCTCTGAACAGGCACCGATCAACTCATGAAAATTGCCCTCCTCCTTTGCGCACTCGGACTTGCATTAGTGGCCCATGCCAAGCCCGTGAAGCTGGCACCAGGACCATCGCCTGCGGACAATCCTTTGAAAGGACTGGTGCCTTTTACTGCGCTGGAACCTAAATCGATTCGGATGCGGAGCACACAGGCCAAACCCTCGCCCTTCGCGTCATCAACCCGCTCAGCAACAGCAAGCCGCTGCGCTTTGCTAATGCCACCCAGGACCAGCATGCCTCGGGTTGGCTGAGTCTCGGCAGTATCCCGTGAAAGGAATAAGTTGTTTCGACGTGAGTCTCCGGTCTCCTTTACGCCATCTCATTCTCGTCCTCGGCGACCAGCTCGATTTAGATTCGGCAGGGACGGGCCTCCGATGCATAAGACGCCGCGAAGTTTTCCGCTGGATGAAATCACGCGCGGCGTCATCGCGACGGGGAAATACATCCAACGCATGTCGAACTACTGCGCGGGCTGCCGCTTCGATCCCGCCGAGGCGACCGGCCCGAAGGCGTGCCCCTTCACCACGCTCTACTGGGACTTCCTGCTCCAGCACGAGCCGCTGCTGCGGAAAAATCAACGCATGGCGATGCAGGTGCGCAACCTCGCGCGACTGGACGAAGCGAGGCGCGAGGCCATTCAGAAACAGGCGGCAAAGATTCGAACTGCGAGCGCGAACTGAGCATGAATCTTAAAATCGCAATCATCGGAGCCGGAATGGCGGGCGTCTCCGCGGGCAAGGCACTGAAGACTCGCGGCTGCAGCGGGACCCTCTTTGAAAAGTCTCGTGGATTCGGCAACCGCTGTGCCACCAAGCGCTGGGAAGGCCATACCGTCGATCATGGCGCGC
>JANLQB010000181.1:0-4218 GCA_031367565.1 Verrucomicrobiota bacterium | reverse complement strand
CCGGATCGAGGTGTTGGAAAAAGGCAGCGGATGGCCGGTGCCGCTGGTCGAGTTGCGCACCACGAATGACGTGCGTTTCGTGACGGATAATGCGGGTGTGGTCGCGTTCGATTTGCCGGAAGTGATGGGACGCGAAACGTGGTTCGGGGTGTTCGGTCACGGCTATGAAGTGGCTCCCGATGGCTTCGGGATGCGCGGCTTTCGGCTCACGCCGCAGCCAGGAAAAACGCTCAAAGTTGAAGTGACGCGAAAGACGATCGCGAAACGTTTGGGACGGCTCACGGGCGCGGGACTTTTCGCGGAGAATCAGAAAACCGGACATGATCTTGACTGGCGCGAATCGGGAGTCGTCGGCTCCGACAGCGTGCAAAACGCGGTGTATCGCGGGAAACTTTTCTGGGCGTGGGGCGACACAAATCTGCTGAACTATCCCCTCGGTATTTTCGATATGAGCAGCGCGACGACCGCGCTGCAGCCACTCGCGAAATTCGAGCCGCCGCTTCGGCTGAAGCTCGACTATTTCACGAATGAAAAAGGCACGCCGCGCGGTGTCGCGAAAATGCCCGGCGAAGGCCCGACGTGGGTGACGGCCTACGTGACGCTGCCGGACAAAACGGGCGCGCCGCATCTCGTGGGCACCTATCGGAAAATCCACGGGCATCTCGATGTCTATGAGTCAGGCCTGTGCGCGTGGAATGATGAGACGGCGAACTTTGAGCGGAAGCTGGTCTTCTGGAAAAAGTCGGACGGTGAGCCGAAGGAAGCGCCCGCGCCGGACGGGCACCCCGCGCTTTGGAAAGACAGCGCCGGAAAGGAATGGGTGCTCTTCGGCAATCCGCTCCCGGCGCTGCGCTGCCCGGCCACGTTCGAGGCTTGGCAGGATTCCGATACTTGGGAAGTGCTGAAGCCGCAGGAAAGTCTGCGCTCGGCGACCGATGGAAAGCCGGTGAAGCCGCACAGCGGTTCGATCGCGTGGAATCCATTTCGCAAACGCTGGGTCACCGTCTTCATGCAAGCCTTCGGGAAGCCGTCGGTCTTCGGTGAGATCTGGTACGCCGAGGCCAATTCGCCGACCGGCCCGTGGGGCGCGGCGGTGAAAATCCTGACGCACGATAACTACACCTTTTACAACCCGCGCCTGCATCCCGAGTTCACCGCCGCCGACTCACCGATCCTGATTTTCGAAGGCACGTTCACCGCCGAATTCGCCGACCGCCCTCACCCGACGCCGCGCTACAATTACAACCAGATACTCTACCGCCTCGACCTCGACGACCCGGCCCTGGCACCCGCGCAAAAATGAACCGCCGCCTCGCAGTCCTCATCGCTGCTTGTTTCGCGACTGCCAGTAAGCGCCTCCTGATTTGACGACTTACATCCGCTCGGGCACTTCGATCCCTAGCAAGGCGAGGCCTTGTTTCAGCAGGCGCGCGGTGGTGTCGCACAGGGCGAGGCGGCTCGTGCGCGTGGTGCCTTCGGATTTTAGCACGGGGCACGCTTCGAAGAAGCTGTGGAAGGTGCTCGCGAGTTCGTAGAGGTAATTCGCGAGCACATTTGGGCGGTAGTCGTCGAGGATTTGCGGGAGGACTTCGCCGAATTGCAGGAGCTTTTTCGCGAGCGCGAGTTCGGCGGGGTCGAAAAGCTGAAAGTTGAAAGCTGAAAATTGAAATTCGCTGCCGAGTTTCCGGAAGATGGAGCGGATGCGGACGTAGCTGTATTGCAGATACGGCGCGGTGTTGCCCTGGAAGCTGAGCATTTTGTCCCACGAAAAGGTGTAGTCGCTCTGCCGGTTTGGGAGCAGGTCGGCGTATTTCACGGCTCCGATACCGACGATGCGGGCGATTTCGCGGCGCTCGGCGTCGGGAAGATCGGGATTCTTTTCGACGACGAGTTTCAGCGCGCGCTGTTCGGCTTCATCGAGCAGGTCGGTGAGGCGGATGGTGTCGCCGCTGCGCGTTTTGAAAGGTTTGCCGTCGTCTCCGAGGATGGAGCCGAACCAGACGTGGGCGAGCTTCGTGGTGATCTCGGAATGCCAGCGGCGGTAGATGGCGAAGAACTGGCGGAAATGGAGCTGCTGGCGTCCGTCGGTGATGTAGATGATTTCGTCCGGCGACCACGTCGCGAGGCGGTATTGCAGCGTGGCGAGGTCGGTCGTGGTGTAGTTTGCGGTGCCGTCGCTTTTTTGCACGAGCGCGGGATTTGCACGCCAGCCGTCCTTGTCCTTGATGAGCAGGGGATCGTCCTCGGGCTTCACCGCGCCGTCGGAGAAAACGCAGAGGGCGCCATCGCTCTCGGCAGCGATGCCGCGCGCGACGAGTTCCTGCACGATGCCTTTGAGCTGCGGATTGTAGAAGCTCTCGCCGAGCGTCACATCGAAGCGCACGGCGAGCCGAGTGTAGATGCTGTCGAATTCCTTTTGCGAAATGCGGATCATCTCCCGCCAGAGTGCGAGGTTTTCTTCGTCGCCGTTTTGGAGTTTTACCAACTCGTCGCTGATCTGTGCTGAAACCGGTTTTTCGCCGTCTCCCTCAGCGGCAATCCGCGCGTTCATCCCTTTGTAAATCTGCTCCAACTGCTCGATCGATTCCGGCGCGACGCCCGTTTCCGCGACGCGCATTTTCCAGCCGACGAGCAGCATCCCGAATTGTTTCCCCCAGTCTCCGATGTGATTGTCGCGCACCGTTTCATGCCCGATGAACTCCGCGATGCGGGCGAGCGATTCGCCGAGGATGGTCGAGCGGATGTGGCCAACGTGCATCGGCTTGGCGACGTTCGGTGAGCTGAAGTCGATGACGATCTTGCGGGGCTGCGCGGGCGAGGGGACGCCGAGGCGGGCGTCGGCGCAGAGTTCGGCGAAACGTTGCGCGAGCCACGCGGGTTTGAGGCGGAAATTGATGAAACCCGCGCCGGCGATTTCCGGCGACTCGCACATATCGGCGAGGTCGAGTTTTTCGATAATCGTCTGCGCGACTTGGCGCGGATTCGCGCGCTGCTGTTTCGCGAGGATCATCGCGACGTTCGTCTGGTAGTCGCCGAAACGCGTGTCGGTGGCGGCGGAGACTTTGGCTTCGGCACCGTCGAGCGCGGTGCGCAGCTTCGATTCGAGCAGGGAAGAAATCGTCATGGGAAAAGCTGAAATTTGGAAAGCTGAGATTGGGAAATCACGCGGCGGTTTGCGCACGGCTATCCTGTGGCAGCGCATCCGCGATCATTTGGAAAAGAGCCGGGTCCTTTTACCCGAGGCACCATGCTACGCTCTCGGTGGCGGGTTTTTGAAAATATCCAGCAGCTCCACCGAGGACTTCGCGGTGCCGAGTCGGTCGCGGACGGAGCGGTCGTTCAGGAATTTCGCGATGGCGGCGAGCGTGCGCAGGTGCGTCTGAAATTGATCCTTCGGCACGACGAAGAGGACGATGAAATTCACCGGCGCGTTGTCGAGCGAGTCGAACTCGATCCCGCTGTGCGAGCGCCCAAAGGCGGCGACGACTTTTCCGACGCGGTCCGACGAGGCGTGCGGGATGGCGATGCCGAAGCCGATGCCGGTGCTCATCGTCTCCTCGCGCTGCCGGAGTGCGGCGAGCACCTGGTCGCGGTCCTCGGGATTGACGTGCTTGAGGCTGACGAGCAATTCCACCAACTCCACAATCGCCGACCAACGTTCCGAGGCTTTCATCTCGGGGATGATCTGTTCGAGTGAGAGTAAATCTCCGAGATTCATTCGTATAAAAAGGACGCTCAAAAGCGAGCGGGGCGGGACTGTAGCAAGGAGGTTTGTACTGACAAGATGTTTTCCCGGCGAGTGCCCGGCGGCTCTTCAGAAAACTCCACGAATCCAGATCGGCACGCCTCGTTGGCGCTCTCTCCGTTGGCGCAGTGGCGGAGCCCGGCGGTCGCTTCTCAGAGGCTGTGTAAAAAGTCCACGGCAGCTGAAAATGGACCCGCGAAATACACGAAAAGACGCAAAACAGGAGGGCTGAAACATTTCTTTCTGCGTGTTTCCGCGTGTTTTTCGGTTGATCCCGATTTTCTCCACAGTCTGTAACTTAACGAAAAAAAGGCGATTCCGAGACGCAGGGGCCGGTCTGCGCGATGACGCACGGGCACTTAGCTCAACTGGTAGGGACGCGAAACTTCGGCGAGCCCGATTTCGCAGAGCTCGTATAAAAAAGCCCGCCCGGCAGAGACGCCTTGGGACCGTTGCTTGCCCAGCCGCTGATA
>JANLQB010000145.1:0-2604 GCA_031367565.1 Verrucomicrobiota bacterium | reverse complement strand
GGGGTCTTTGCTGGCGAGCAGCGCGGTGGCGGCGTCGGCGAGGAAAGGGGTGAGCTTGGCCGCGTCGAGGCGGGTGCGGGTGGCGAGGAGCGCTTCGAGCGCGGCGGTGCGGGTGGCGGGATTTTGCAGGGTGGCGCGCAGCGCGTCGCCCACGCCGGGCTCGGCGGGGAATTGCGCGAGCCGCAGCACTTCCTCCTGCCCCGGCGCGCGCGTGAGCTTCGGCAAAAGTTGCGCGACCCGCGCCGCGCTCGCCTTCGGCTCCAGCGCAAGTGTGGCGAGGAGGCGGGCTTCAACCGGGAGCTTTGTGGCTTCCGGCAAATCGAGGAACTTCGCGACAGCTTCGGGACGTTTTTCAAGAAAGAGTCGGACGAGATAGCGCTCGAACTCGCGGTCGTAGGCTTCGCGAACCTTGATCGGCTTACCCTTTTGGGTGGAAGGAGCGAGCGGCTCGGCGAGCGGCTCGCGAGCAAAATTCAGGATAAAGGCTACGAGCGCAGCCCTCTCCTCATGTGTGATTCGTGTGACCTCCGGTTGGAGAGAAAGTAAATCGCCAGCAAGCCGGATGAGTTCGGCGCGAACTTCAGGATCTTGGTCTGCTCGAGCTTGGCTCAATGCGGGCAGGATGTGACTAGGCTCCAGTCCCGTATTGAAGGTGGCGTCGATCTTCGCCGTGATGTGGGTCTCACTCTCGGACTGCTGTGTGAGGATGCGCAGAGCTTCGCGCCGGATGTTGCGGTTCGCGTCAGCCAAAAGCGGCGTTAGTGCGGTAGCGTGCATTTGCCACCTGGTGAGGCCATCGAGAGCCCAGAGCGCGGCGATTCGTCTGCTCGGAGTCGCTTTTGCATCCTGCACGATGGTGGACAGGATCGGTGCGACATCGGTCATCCCGCGATCCCCAATCGCCTGCCACGCCAGATGACTCTGCGCGAGCGATGGGCCGCCGAGCTTGGCCAGCAGTTGATCGCCGGTCGCCTTCGTGAAATCCGGCACCTCGAAGGGCGTCTGCGCGGTCGCTTTCACACGCCAGATGCGGCCGCAGGTTTTGTCGCGGTCGGGGTGGTTCCGCGGCACTTCATTGTGGGAGATGATCTTGTTGTACCAATCCACGATGTAGAGGCAGCCGTCGGGGCCGATGGTGATGGCGACGGGCCGGAACCATTCGTCGCTCGACGCCATGAAATCCGCCACCTTCTCGAAGTTCCAGCGCGGGCCGTCGCGGTGCATTTTGACGGCGTTGATGCGGTTGGTGATCGGGTTGGCGATGAGCATCACGTCGGCCCACGGCGCGGGGAAGGCGCCGGCTTTGTCCGTGAGCGCGAGGCCGGCCACATCCTCGGAGGCGACGAGCTCGATCTCGAAGCCCGGCGGGAGCTGAAAAGTGGCGCGCTCTTCCTCGGGCGACTTGGCCTCCGAGGTCGTCAGGTTGCCGATTTTGATCGGCGGGATGGACGTCCCTTGGCTCGCGGGCAATTCCTCGATCGTGATTTCCTTCACCTGCACGAGCGGCTTGCCGCCGGAGTGGACTTGGATGCCGAATTTCCCCGTGAGTGGAATCTTCGGATCGGTCTCGGTGAAGTCGCAGCCTTGCACGCCGTTGAGCCAGGTCGTGATCCGCGGACCGTCGGCGCGGACGACGTATTCGTTCCAGTCGTTCCGTTTGAGGACCGGTTCGAGCGCCGCCATGTCGGAAGGGGCGAGGAGCTTGTCCCGCCGCGATTCGTCGTAGAGCGCGCCCCACCAGGTCGGGTCGCCGTAGTCGCATTGGTAGCCCGCCATCTCGCCGCCTTGCGGCATGCGCTGGCTGCGAATCTGGAAGCCCGAATTGGTAAAGCCGCCGCCACTCGTCAGCTTGATTTTGAAGCGGACGATGAAATTTCCAAACTCGCGTGTGCTCGCGAGGAAATCGTTGTGCGCCACCGTCTCAGTCAGCCGACCCCCAGTCAGGCAGCCGTCCTCGACCCGCCAGATTTTCGGATCGCCCTCCCAGCCGTCCAGCGTCTGGCCATTGAACAGCGGCACCGCTTTTCCGATCGGCGGCGGCGGTTCCGCGTGCAGGGGGGCAAGCGCGAGGATCAGGGTGAAAAGGAGGACGATTTTCATAAAGCGAGCAGGAGAAGTTATCATTCCGTGGGCCTCAATCTTTGACTTCGTGATCGCAGACGACGACCCGCGCGAGGCGGGGGACGACGGCATCCACCGCCGCCAGGTGGGCGGGATGCGGCAGGTAGGCATCGCGCGCGGCGGCGCTCTCAAAAAGGAGGACAAAGCTGTGGGTGAACCCTTCGCTCAGCCCCTCGGTGCTCGTGTTCACGCCCCACGTCAGGTCGAGGATGCCGGGGATTTGCCGCGGGAGATTTTCCATGATCCGCCACACCTCGGCGATATCCTCGGCCGTGGAGGTCTCTTTGAATTGGAAAAAAGCGATGTGTTTGACGTGGGGCATAGTGGGAAGAAGGGTAACTTTGAATGCGTTTCTCCACGCTGTCACGGCTGCGGCGCACACCACTATGCGACGATTTTCCACTTGGCAGTAGCCGCTTCGCCCAAAGACTGCTAGTGGTCTCGAAAATGTCCCTCTCCCTCGCGCTCCACGGGGACACCTCC
>JANLQB010000774.1:0-1533 GCA_031367565.1 Verrucomicrobiota bacterium | reverse complement strand
GCCCAATCGAGGAACGCCGGCTCTTTCGTCCGCTCGTAAAGACGCGCGGAGAGGATCATGAAAAGCGTGTTCGTGATCGCGTTGGGCCGCTGCTTGTCCTCGTCCTCGCACCACACGATCCCGCCGCCCTTCTCCGGCCTCCAATTCTTCGCCATGTGCGCGTGGATGGTCCGCGCCGTGGTGAGATATTTCGCCGCGTGCGTGCGGTCATACATCTTCAGCCACGTCACGGCCCACCAGCCCGAGTCGTCGAGATACTCGTTTTGAAAATCCGAATAATAACCGGTGTCCGGCGCAATCCGACTGGTCGCCTTTTGCTCGCGGTGCTGAAATTTCGCCTCGTCCGCCTCGCTCCACTGTCCGCGCTTTTTCAACTCCGCCGCCACCCGCGCCGCGAGCCCGCGATGATCTTTCCGCAAATCATAAAGCGTCTCGATCGCCTGCTCATATTCCGCCGAGCCCGTCGCGCTCATGAAATCGAGCAGCATCTCCACCGCATTCGCCGAAGGCCACCACGGCGGATTCCGCCGCCCGTCGAAAAAGGCGCGCAAATCATCCCCGGGCCGGTCCAGCCAGATGCTCAACGTCGGCGACCAATATCCTTCATTGAGCCGCGCGATGCCGAGCCGCGTCCGTTCGATCAGCGCTTTCGATGTCGGAGATACGATCGCCTCAGCATGCGCGGTCGAGCAGCAGATGAAAAGCAGTGGGACGATGTGGAAAGCGGTCCGCATGGGCCGAAATTGTTGATTGTCGCGAAACCTGCAAGCCGCAATCGCGATCTCGTTCCGCTGGGAAATTGGCCGTCGGTTTCCCCGCACTTGCCCGCCGCATTTTCATCCATCTTCTAAATACTTGGCGGGCTGCGAAGTTTTACGCTTTATTCCCGACCCCCGCGAAAAAGGGGAACACCACATGATTAGCTGGCTCATCAAGAAAGTTATCGGATCGAAAAACC
Source organism: Verrucomicrobiota bacterium (assembly GCA_031367565.1). Lineage (GTDB taxonomy): Bacteria > Verrucomicrobiota > Verrucomicrobiia > Chthoniobacterales > Chthoniobacteraceae > JANLQB01. The sequence goes on along the minus strand of JANLQB010000774.1, from coordinate 575 downwards.
AACGAATGCTCAAGACGTTGCGCGGCGACGTCGTACGCATCAATGAACTGGAGAAAGAGTATCAGGCGCTCTCTCTGGAGGATTTGCGCGCGAAAGTGGCGGGCTGGAAGGCGGATCTCGCGAAGATCGAGGATGAGTGGGAGGCGCGGGATTATCTCGATCGGATTTTGCCGGATGCTTTTGCGGCGGTGAAAAATGCGGCGCGTCGGCTTTGCGGGCAGAGCTTCATGGTTTGCGATCAGCCATACACTTGGAACATGGTGCATTTCGATGTGCAGCTTCTCGGCGGCATCTGTCTGCATCGCGGGATGATTTCGGAGATGGCGACGGGTGAAGGCAAGACGCTGGTGGCGACGCTGCCGCTTTTTCTGAATGCGCTCGCCGGACGCGGGGCGCATCTGGTGACGACGAACGATTACCTCGCCCGCCGCGACGGTGAGACGATGGGACAACTTTATGGCGTGCTCGGTTTGCAGACGGGCATCATCCAGCACGACCAAGACCCGTCGGTGCGCCGTGCGCAGTATTACGCGGACATTTCGTATGGGATGAATTCGGAGTTCGGCTTCGACTAC